>NZ_JAGUUD010000031.1:0-68696 GCF_020177535.1 Paraburkholderia sp. XV
CCGCCCCGCACAGGGGCGACGCGTGAAGCGAGCTAACGTAACGCGGATGCCAGCGCAAAGGCCGAAACGCCGAACGGCGAACGGCGACGTGTGAATCGCGAAGGCATAACGCGGACGCCAAAAGAAGCGAAGGCGAAGCCAAAAAAACCCAAAAAAAACCCAAACCTAAGCCACCGCCCCCAACCGTTTCCCAAGACTAACCACGGCATCAGCAACATACCCCAGCGACTCATAAAAAGCCTGCACATCAGCCTTTGCGCTCAGCACCTGAAGATTGACCTTAGGACACCCGCGCGCGGCGAGCGCCGCTTCCGCATGCCGCACAAGTGCAGTGCCAATCCCAAGGCGCCTGAACGCCGCCCCGACCGCAAGCGAATACAGCCAGCCCCGATGCCCATCATACCCAGCCATCACAGTTCCAACGATGCCCCCATCCTTCACGGCGACAAAGAACAGTTCAGGCTGCGTAGCCAGCTTGTTGGCGATCGACAGATGCGGATTACGCTGCGGCCGGCTCGCATCCTGATACTCAGGAAACGCTTCGAGCCACAGCGCGATCACGGCATCCGTGTCGCCCGCGTCGAACACGCGAATCGACATGGACGAAGCGTCAATCACAGCGTATCCAGAATCGACCGCAGCATCGCCATCATCTGATCGATCTCTTCCGTCGTCACGTTCAAGGCGGGCATGAAACGCAGCAGATTAGGACGCGCGGCATTCAGCAGCAGCCCATCCGGCTGCATCAGACGCGCCTTCTCGACGATCTGGTTGCCGATATCCTTCCCAAGCAGCAGCGCACGCAGCAGACCCTCGCCGCGCTCGCCCTCGAAGCCACGCTCCGCAGACAGTTCCAGCAGCTTCGTGCGCAGATATTCACCACGCGTCTTCACGCCATCGAGAAAGCCAGGCGCCGTCAGTTGCGAGATCACCGAATACCCGGCCGCCGTCATCAGCGGATTGCCGTTGTACGTGCCGCCCTGGTCGCCCGCTTCGAACACCTCGACATGCTTCTTGCACAACAGCGCGCCAAGCGGCACGCCGCTGCCGATACCCTTCGCCAGCGTCATCACGTCCGGCTCGATACCCGACAGCTCGTACGCGAACAGCGTGCCCGCACGGCCACAGCCGCTCTGTACTTCATCGACGATCAGCAGCAGGTTGTGCTTCGTCGTCAGCGCGCGCAGTTGCTGCATGAACTCGCGCGATGCAGGGATCACGCCGCCTTCGCCCTGGATCGGCTCCAGCATCACGGCAACGGTCTTGTCGTTGATGAGCTTCTCGACGGACGCGATGTCGTTCAGGTCAGCCTTCGGAAAGCCTGGCACCTGCGGGGCATAGATCGTGTCCCAGCCCGGCTTGCCGCTTGCGGACATCGTCGCGATCGTGCGGCCGTGGAAGCTGTGATCGAACGTGATGATCTCGTATGCGCCGCCCTTGAACTTCTTGCCCCACTTGCGCGCCAGCTTGATCGCGCCTTCGTTTGCCTCGGCGCCGCTGTTCGTGAAGAACACCTTGTCGAAGCAGCTATGCTGCGTAAGCAGGCCCGCGAGCTTCGCCATCGGTTCGTTGTAGAACGCGGGCGACGGATTGATCAGCGTGCGCGCCTGCTGCGTCAGCGCTTCGATCACGCCGTCGTTGCAATGGCCCAGGCTGTTGACCGCCCAACCCTGAATGAAATCCAGATATCGCTTGCCGGTGTTGTCGTAGAGCCACGAGCCCTTGCCGTGCGTGAAAACGATTTCGGGCCGGTTCGTGATGTACATCAGCGAATCGATCGGATACTCATTGAAGTTCATGGCTACAGGCTCCAGGCAAACAGGGATGAAAAACCGCCTCGGACAACATGGCCCAGCAACGGAAAGAAAAAAGCACGACGGGTAAGGCAGAAATACAAAAAGCCACGGCATGCCGTGGCTTTCATGATTCGAACTGCGTGCGCGTTGTTCGCGCGAATCCGTGACAAAGCCAGCGGCGCCCCTAAGGGAGCAGCGAGCGGCGACGTCGAAGTTCGGACTGGATGCGGTTCATGCGCGAAAGAATACGACAATGCCGGCGCCCGTGTAAACCTGCAATTTGCATGTCTCTACGCACTGCCGGCCGTTCTCAGAAGTGAAGCGTGCTGGCGCAACGATCAGACGGGGTTCGCGAGATCGGCTGCGCTCGTGAACGAATCCGCATAGAACTCGTCTTCCGGCAGGCGATGATGCTGCGTGAAATCGCGCTGCGCCGACTCGACCATCACCGGCGCGCCGCACGCATACACCTGATACGCCGACAAGTCTGGCAGATCTTCGATGACGGCCCGATGAACGAAGCCAGTGCGGCCCGTCCATGCGTCGTCCGCATCCGGTTCCGAGAGAACCGGCACGAACTTGAAGTTCGGAATCTCGCGCGCCCATTGCTCGGCGAGCTCCATCATGTACAGGTCTTTCTTGCGACGTGCGCCCCAGTAGAGCGTCATCGGGCGCGTGATGTTCTTGAACACCGCATGCTCGACGATCGCTTTCAGCGGCGCGAAGCCCGTGCCCGACGCGAGCAGCACGATCGGCTTGTCCGACTCTTCGCGCAGGAAGAACGTGCCGAGCGGCGCCTCGAAGCGCAGTATGTCGCGCTCCTTCATCGTGTTGAAGACGTGGTCCGTGAACGCGCCGCCCGGCATGTGGCGGATATGCAGTTCGACGGGACCGTCCGCGTGCGGCGCGCTCGCCATCGAATAGCTGCGGCGCTTGCCGTCCTTCAGGATGAATTCCAGGTACTGGCCCGCCATATACTGAAGGCGCTCGTTCGCGGGCAGTTGCAGCTTCAGCACGACGACGTCGTCGGCCTTGCGCTCGATGGCGCTCACACGGCACGGCAATTTCTTGATCTGCACGTCGCCGATGCCCGTCACTTCGCGGATGTCGATCTCGAGGTCGGTGCACGCGGTCGCGCAACACAGCAGCGCGAGGCCGCGTGTCTTCTCATCGTTCGACAGCGCCGACGACGAATGCGCACGCTGCTCGACCTCGCCGCCGACCACCGCGCCCTTGCACGAGCCGCATGCGCCGTTCTTGCAGCCGTACGGCAGGCCGATGCCCTGGCGAAGGGCGGCTGTCAGCACGGGTTCGTCGGGTTCCACCTGAAACTGCCGGCCGCTTTGCCGGAGCGTTACGTTGAATGCCATAAGTCGTTCAGTCTTCGAATACAGAAAGTCGGTAACCAATGCGTGTCGTGGATCGCGGCTACAATGCGTCCACGATGAAAGCGACACGAAAATTGCGCAGACCGCGCGTGCTGATCGTCGGTTGCGGCGATGTCGGCATGCGCTGCGTGCGGCAACTGCAAGGACGCGCACGCCTCTATGCGCTCACCAGTCACGCGGAGCGCCGCGACGAACTGCGCGCGGCGGGCGTCACGCCGATTGTCGGCGATCTCGACGTGCGCGCGAGCCTGGCTCGTCTTGCCCATCTCGCGCCGACCGTCCTGCATCTCGCGCCTCCGCAAAGAACGGGCGAGGCCGACACGCGCACGCGCGCGCTGATCGCCACGCTGACTGCGCCGCGTGCCCGGCGTGCCCGTCATCTGGCGACGGGGCGCTTGCGGCGCGCGCAGCACGGCATTCGTGCGCGCAAAACATCCAGTATTGTACCCGACGGGGGGTGTCCGGCTTCGCGGGCCGGGCATCGGCCGAGCCGGCGTTCGCGCGTGGTCTATGCGAGCACGACGGGCGTCTATGGCGACTGCGGCGGCGCGTGGCTCGACGAAACGCGTCCTGTCGCGCCCGCCAACGAGCGCGCGAAACGCCGCGTGTCGGCGGAGACGCAATTGCGGCGCGCGGCGGCGCGACGTGCGATCACGGCCAGCATCGCGCGCATTCCGGGCATCTATGCGGGCAACCGGCTGCCGCTCGCGCGGCTGGAAAAACGCACGCCGGCGCTCTTCGATGCCGACGACGTCTACACGAACCACATCCACGCCGACGATCTCGCCGCGATCCTGCTGCGTATGTCGACGCACGCTCGACCGTCGCGCGTGATCCACGCGTCCGACGACACGACGTTGAAAATGGGCGAGTACTTCGACCGGGTGGCGGATGCATTCGGCATCGAGCGCGCGCCGCGCATTGCACGCGACGAAGCAGAACAGCAGCTCGGCGAGATGATGCTGTCGTTCATGCGCGAGTCGCGCCGGCTCGTCAATACGCGGCTGAAGCGAGAGTTGCGTTTCAGATTGCGCTATCCGAGCGTCGACGACTTTCTGCGCACGGTGGCGAGCCCGAGCCGCACGCAGCCGCGCCCAGACAAGCCATAACGGAAAACGCAGCGATCAGGTGAGGGCAGGTAGCGCTTCCAGTAACAGGAAGCAGAAGAACGCGCCGATCAGCGCAGCGAGCAGATTCGGCTCGTACCTGTGCCGACGATGCATGACGGCCAGCACGCCGCCAATCAGCAAAAGGCCGAGTCCGATGAACGCGATCATCGCGTATGAAACCGCCAGGTTGCCGTAGATGACCATGGCGCCTCCTTGCCTGCTTTGTAATCTTTGTTGATCCGAGTATAGGACGGGCGTTCGGAGCAAGCATGCTGCGGCGCAGCGTTCTGCAAGGTTTTTGTGGCGCTTTTGTTCGGAATCCCACGTAGTCTCAATGGCTTGAGACGAGGCGGGGTGGGCATTGATCGTTTACCCGTTCCGTAATGCGCCCAGGTCGGCTTCATCGAGCCATTGCCACGCGCCTTCAGCGAGCGAAGCCGGCAACGCCAGCCCACCGACCCGCTCGCGATGCAGCGCCTCTACACGGTTGCCCGCCGCCGCGACCATCCGCTTCACCTGATGGTATTTGCCTTCCAGCACGGTGAGTTCCAGCGCGTGTTCGCCGCGCGCATGAGCGGCGACGGCCGCGATCGGCTTCGCTTCGCCGTGCAGCAGCACGCCTTCGCGCAATGCGGTGAGTTGCGCGTCGTCGAGCGGATGACGGGTTGTCGCGAGGTAGACCTTGGGCACTTTGCGTTTCGGCGACGTGTACGCGTGGACGAACTGGCCGTCGTCGGAGAGCAGCAGCAGGCCCGTCGTGTCCTGATCGAGCCGGCCCACGCACTGGACGCCGCGCGTCGCAAACTGCGCGGGCAACAGATTGAACACGCTCAAATGATGCTGCGGATCGCGCGAGCATTCATAGCCCGCAGGCTTGTTGAGCAGGATGTATGCGCGCTCGCGATAAGGCCAGGCCGCGCCGTCGACTTCGAACGCCAGCGCATTGGTATCGACGTCGGCGTCGGGATCGGCGAGCGTCGCGCCGCCGACCGACACGCGGCCGTCCGCGATCAATGCGCGGCACTGGCGGCGCGAACCGAAACCTTGGGAAAAGAGAACGCTTTCGAGATTCATTGGAGCGGGCAGAAGGGCGGACACGAGCAGCGATGCATCAAACGTCGACGGCGTCCTTCGTTGCGAAGGACGCCGTCATTGCCTGCATTTTACCCGCCGCCCTGGTTTGCCCCGCCAGCGTAAGCGCACGACCAGACTTAGTGCGCGCCCGAGCGCCGCTCGACGAACCGCGCCACGTAATCGTCGGCGGGCTTCGTGAGGATCTCGTTCGGCGTGCCTTCCTGCACCAGCGTGCCGTCGCGCAGAATCGCGATGCGGTTGCCGATGCGCAGCGCTTCGTCCAGATCGTGCGTGATGAACACGATGGTCTTGTTGAGCGTCGCCTGCAGTTGCAGAAGCTGGTCCTGCATTTCCGTGCGGATCAGCGGATCGAGCGCGGAGAAGGCTTCGTCCATCAGCAGCACGTCGGTATCGGCGGCGAGCGCGCGCGCCAGACCGACGCGTTGCCGCATGCCGCCCGACAGCTCATCGGGATAATGATCGCGGTACCCGTCGAGCCCGACCTTGCCGAGCCACATGCGCGCCTTCTCGTTCGCTTCCGCCTTGCTCTCGCCGCGCGTGCGCAGTGCATACGCGGTGTTGTCGAGCACGGTCTGATGCGGCAGCAGGCCGAAGTTCTGGAACACCATGCTGACCTTGTAGCGGCGCAATTCGCGCAGACCGTGCGGGTCGAGCTTGATGACGTCCGAACCGTCGATCACGATCTCGCCCGCCGTCGGCTCGATCAGCCGGTTGAAGTGGCGCACGAGCGTCGACTTGCCTGAACCCGACAAACCCATGATCACGTAAATCTCGCCCGAACCGATATGCAGGCTCACGTTGTCCAGGCCGACGTTGCAGCCCGTTTGCGCGAGCACTTCAGCCTTGCTGCGGCCGCTCTTCAGCAGGTCGAGCACGCGCCGGTGACCGGCTTCCGGGCCAAAGAGCTTGTACACGTTCTTCACTTCGATCGATGACATGTCCATGCCCTCCGTCAGTCCGCCGTGCGGGCTTCGAGGCCGCGCTGCGTGGCGTTTTCGTTGGCTGCCGCCGGCGCGCCGTCTTCACGCGGCGCGCCCGCGTTCCGATAGGGAACGCGCGACGCCGCCTTCGCCCTGCGGCGTTGCGCGACGAGCCTGCGCGTGCGGCGGTCCTGCCCGTAGCCCTGGCTGATCCGGTCGATGACGATCGCGAGAATCACGATCGCGATGCCCGCCTGCATGCCCTTGCCGATATCGAGCGTCTGGATGCCGGCGAGCACGTCTTCGCCGAGTCCGCGCGAGCCGATCATCGACGCGATCACCACCATCGACAGCGCCATCATCGTGGTCTGGTTGATACCCGCCATGATGCTGGGACGCGCGAGCGGCAACTGCACGTTGACCAGCAACTGCCAGCGCGTCGTGCCGAAGGCGCGCGCCGCTTCGACGACATCCGCATCCACATG
Source organism: Paraburkholderia sp. XV (assembly GCF_020177535.1). NCBI lineage: Bacteria > Pseudomonadati > Pseudomonadota > Betaproteobacteria > Burkholderiales > Burkholderiaceae > Paraburkholderia > Paraburkholderia sp. XV. The sequence continues at coordinate 6,794 of NZ_JAGUUD010000031.1, forward strand.
ACGGATGCCGAGATCGGTCAGGCGGATCAGCGGCGGCAGCGCGTAGATGATCGTCGCGAGAATCGCGGGCACCTTGCCGAGGCCGAACAGCATCAGCACGGGGATCAGATACACGAAGCTCGGCAGCGTCTGCATGATGTCGAGCACGGGCAGCAGCACGCGCCGCATCCACGGGCTGCGCGACGCCCAGATGCCGAGCGGCACGCCGAGCGCGACAGACAGCACGGTCGCGACCAGCATCAGCGCGAGCGTCTGCATCAGCTTGTCCCACAGACCGAAGCAGCCGATCACATACAGCAGCAGCACGAAAAAGGCCGCAATGCCGATGCGCCGCGTCGCGTTCAGCGTGAGCAGGCCGACGGCGATCAGGATCGCCCACGCGGGCGTCGCGCGCAGCGCGCCTTCGAGCGGCACCAGCACGTAGCGCAACAGCGCCGTGCTGAAGTCGTGGAAGCTGTCGCCGTACGCGGCGACGAACGATTGCACATGGTCGTTCACCCAGTCGGCGATCGACAGATGCAGAAAGATCGAATTCATGTTGAAACCCTCCCGTGCGTCATGACGCGTCGGTGTCGATATCAGCCAGCCAGCGCGGCCTGAACCTTTTGCGCGACGTCGGTGGGTACCCATGCTTTCCACATGTCAGGGTGATCGCGCAGGAACTGCCTTGCCATCGTCGGGCCGTCGATCTTCTTGCTCGTCATGTCGAGGATGGTCTTGTTGAGGAAGTCCATCGGGAAGCTGACTTTCGAGTAGGTGTCCATCAGTTGCGGCTCGGCCTGATAGAACGGCGTCGATACGCCGACCTTCAGATGCGACACGAGATACGACGACGCGCATTGCGACGTGCTGTTATCCGCGCGCAGCGTGTCCCAGCACTTCTGGTTGAACGCGGGCATCTTCAGCTGGACGAACTTGTACTTCGCCATCAGCGCGGCGGGTTCCCAGTAGTAGAAGAGGATCGGCTTGCCGCGCTGATATGCCGATTCGATCGCGGCATCGAGCGCGGCGCCCGTGCCGGGGCGGAAGTCGGTGTATGAATCGTCGAGATTCAGCGTCTTCAACAGACGCCGGTTCACGCGCTCGCAGTCCCAGCCCGACGGGCAGTTCAGGAAGCGGCCTTTGCCGGGCTCTTCGTCGTCTTCGAACACGCCTTTGTACTTCGGCAGATCGGTCACGGACGCGAGGTTCGGCGCAACGGGCTTGATGTTGCGCTTCGCGTCGCCCTTCACGACATACTCGGGCACGAACCAGCCTTCGTTGGTGCCGCCCGGCAGCGTGTCGCCGAGCAGCTTCACGCGGCCGTCGTTCACCGCTTTCGCGATGATTTCCGAGCGGCCCGTCCACTGTTCGGACCACACTTGCAGGTCGTCGCGCGACAGCGCCGTTTCCGTCGCGGCCGTGTTGCCTGGAATCGTGTCCGTCTTGCAGCCGTAGCCTTTCTCCGTGATGAAGCGCAGCACTTCCGACGTGAACGAGCCGCTTTCCCACGTGACGCCCGCAAAGCGCACGGGTTTGCCCGCCGAGCACCAGGTGCCGGCGTGAGCGGCGGCGGGCCATAACGCGCCGGCGGCGAGCGCGACCGTGACGGTGCGCATCAGGGATCTGATCTGCATGGTGTGTCTCCGATTGTGATTGGATGTCTGGCGCTGTCGTCGAGCGCCTTTTGGGCCGAGGCGTCAGCCGTATGTGCTACTGGAGCCGAGCGTCGCGGCGAGGATCGTTTCGTCGATGGAAAGACCGAGGCCCGGCGCGTCGGACAGCGTGATCCAGCCTTCGCTGTCGATATCGATCGGGTCCTTCAGCATGAAGTCGCGGCGCGCGATCGACCATTCGGGCGGGTCGTACGGAAATTCGATGAACGGCGCGCTTGCGGCGCCCGCCGTCAGATGCAGGTTCGCGGCGAGGCCGATGCCATTGCCCCACGTGTGCGGCGTGAAGACCTTGCCGTGCGCCTCGACGGCTTGCGCGAGCTTGCGCAGCCCTTCCATGCCGAGCGAGCACGCGACGTCCGGCTGGAACACATCGAGGCAATCGCGCGCGAGCAGTTGATCGAACTCGTAGCGCTCGCGTGTCATCTCGCCGCCGGCCATGCGCAATGCCGGCGACACCGCCTTGCGCAGCCTCGCCATGCCGTCGTAGTCGCCGCGATGCAGCGGCTCTTCCATCCAGTAGACGTTGTGCTTTTCCAGTGCGCGCGCGACAGCGAGCGCTTCGTCGAAAGTCCACGGCGCGGCCGTGTCCCACGGCATGCGCCAGCCCTGGTTGCAGTCGACCATCAGTTCGAGCCGGTCGCCGACGGCTTCGCGCACGGCGGCGAGCACGGCGAGATCGTCTTTCAGTTGCGGACGCCCGAAGCGGATTTTGAGCGCCGGAAAGCCGCGTTCGACGACATGCAGCGCCATGCGCGCCATCTCGTCGGGGCGGCGATGCACGCCGCTCGACGCGTACGCGCGAATCCGGTTGCTGCGTCCGCCCGCCATCTGCCAGCACGCCTGCTCGCGAATTTTTCCGGCGAGGTCCCACAGCGCGATATCGAGCGGCCACGGACGGCCGGCGTGAAAGCCGATGTTGTCGAGCACGGCGCTGTGGCGCGCGAGGTCGAGCGGATCGCTGCCGATGAACAGATGCTGGTAGTCGGCGAAGCCGTACATCGCGTCGCCGGAGCCGATGCCGACCCGGCCGGCGTCGTCGTGCACGCGCACGATCGTGGCGGGAAATTTGCGGCGCGGCTGGCTATCCCACGAGGCGGGAAAGGGCGGATCGAGCATCAGCTGATGCTGCGTTACGTCGATGCGGGTGATGCGGGCCGTTTGCGCGAGGCGGTTCACGGCCTCGCTTGCTTCACGATCCATCAGGCGTCTCCTCCTGAATTGACGCAGTGCGGCATTCAATGTGCTGCGCAATGCGTCTCGAATGGGATAAGAATGACGCCATGCTATGAATGTGGCGCGGGCAACTCAATCGCTTCAATAAAAGTAAATGACTGCATCCAATTCCGAGATATGCGTTGCGTATCATCCAGTGACACAACTCAACGAACTTCCGGAGACCGTCGCAACATGGCGATGAATGCCTGGCTGCCACGAATCGAGGCGGGCAGCGAACCGAAATATCAGGTCATTGCCCGCGCGTTCGCGCAGGCCATCCTCAACGGGCAATTGCCCGCCGGCGAGAAGTTGCCGCCGCACCGTTCGCTTGCGGGCGAACTGAAGGTGACGACGGGCACGATCAGCCGCGCCTATGCCGAACTGGAGCGGCAAGGCCTCGCGAACGCGCGCGTCGGCGACGGCACGTATGTCGCGCAGGCGCGTTCGCGCGAGTTGCCGCCCGCTGCCAGCGGCTACGGGACGCTGCGTACCGGCGTGGCCAGCGCGCCGCCGCTGATCGACCTGGGTCAGAACGTACCGCAGTCGACGGAAGAGGCGGCGGCGCTGTGCACGACGCTCGCCGGGATCGCCACCGACCAGCGCCTCGCAGCCGAACTGCTGCAATACGCGCCCGAAGCCGGCTCGATGCGCCACCGGCTCGCGGGCGCCGCCTGGCTCGGCCGCGCGGGCAGTCCGGCGAGCGCCGCTCGCGTGCTCGTCACGCAGGGCGCGCAGCATGCACTGGCGTCGGTGCTGCGCGCCGTCACGCGTCCGGGCGACACCGTGCTGGCCGAGGTGGTCAGCTATCCGGGCATCATCGCGCTTGCGCGGCAACTGCGGCTGCATCTGGTCGGCGTCGAGATCGATCAGGAAGGGCTGGTGCCCGGCGCGCTGGAACTCGCGTGCAAGTCGCTGCATCCGCGCGCGATCTTCTGCGTGCCGACCATTCACAATCCGACGACGGCGACGATGTCGGAACAACGGCGCGACGCCGTCGCGGAAATCCTGCAGCGTCACAGCGTGCTGCTGATCGAGGACATCGTTCCCGCGATGCTGATGGAAGCGCCGCCCGAGCCGCTCGCCGTGCGCATGCCGGAACAGGCGTTCCTGATCGCGGGGCTGTCGAAGTCGGTTGCGCCGGGGTTGCGGGTCGGCTATCTGCAGGCGCCGAGCGCGTGGTGCTCGAAGGTCGCCGCTGTGATCCGCAGCGACTGCTGGATGACGGCACCGCTGATGGCCGAGATCGTGTCGCGCTGGATCGAAAGCGGCGAGATGGACCGGCTCAACGCGTTGCAGCGCGCGCGCATCGACGCCGAGCACGCGATCGCGGACGAAGCGCTGGAAGGCGTCGCTTACCGGCGCGCGCCAACCAGCTCGCACCTGTGGCTGCCGCTGCCCGACCCGTGGCGCGCGGCGGAATTCGCAGCGGCGCTGCGCCAGGAAGGGGTGCTGGTGAAAACGGCCGACAGCTTCGTGATTGGCCGCAATGCCGCGCCGCACGCGATCCGCGTGTGCATGAGCGGCGCGGTCTCGCTCGATGCGCTTGCGCGCGGACTCGCGCTGATCCGCACGACGCTCGATCACGGGCTGGAAAGCGGCATGGCGTCGTCATACGCGCCTTGATCCGCGTCTGCGGCACGTCGTTGTCTGATGGAATCACAGAGCAAGAAGCGGAGCGTAACGATCGGCTGAAACCGTGACGATGGGCTTTTCGTCATCGCGTCACGGAGGCTGCCGATGCGCTTTCCCTTGCCGTTTTTCTCATCCCGCGCGCTATTGCCCGCGCCGTTCCAGCAGCTGGCGTGGTCCAACCTGATCGCGCAATCCGCCGAGCAGATCAGTCTTGCCGCCGCGCCGCTCGTCGCCGTATTCACGCTCGGCGCGTCCGCGCGCGATACCGGGCTGTTGCAAACGGCGCAGACCCTGCCGTTCCTGCTGCTGTCGATACCCCTCGGCGTCTACGCCGACCGCCGCTCGCGCCGCGCGTTGATGGCGGTGTCGGAAGGCGTGCGCGCGCTGGCGATGGCGAGCGTGCTGCTGCTCGTGCTGGCGCATGCGTTGACGCTGCCGTTGCTCGCCGTGCTCGGCTTTCTCGCGGCGACGGGCACGGTGGCGTACAGCGTCGCCGCGCCGGCGCTGGTGCCTGCACTCGTGTCGCGCGCTGCGCTTCCTGTGGCGAATGGGCGCATCGAGCTGGCGCGCAGCGTCGCGTATTCGGCGGGGCCGGCGCTTGGCGGGCTGCTGGTTGGCGGGATCGGCGCGGGTTGGGCTTACGGATGCGCGGCGGCCCTGTCGACGCTCGCGGCCGCGTTGCTGGCCGGCCTGCATGAACCGCCGCGCGTGACGACGGCTACGCGTCATTTCATGGTCGAGTTGCGCGACGGCGCGCGATTCGTGTTCGGCGACTCACTGCTGCGCCCGATGCTCGCGACGGCCGTGTTCTTCAACATCGGGTTTTTCACGCTGCAGGCGGTGTATGTGCCTTATGCCGTGCATCGGCTGGGTTTGAGCGCGTCGGCCATTGGCACGACGCTGGGCGCGTTCGGCATCGGCATGGTGTGCGGGGCGCTCGCCGCGCCCTTCGTCGCGCGGCGGATGACGTTCGGGCGCATGTTGCTGGTTGGGCCGTTTTGCGGACTGGCTGCTTCGCTCGTGATGGTCGCGACGCTTGCCGCGCCGTCGTTCTGGCTCGCGGCGGCGAGCTTCTTTCTGCTGGGGGCGGGACCGATTCTATGGACGGTCGGCTCGACGACGCTGCGTCAGGCAATCACGCCCGCGGGCATGATGGGCCGTGTGTCGGCGCTCAACAGCACGGCGACGTACGGCGCGCGGCCGGTGGGCGCGCTGCTCGGCGCGACGATCAGCGCCCGCTTCGGCATGGACGCCTGTCTGGTCGCGGCCGCGCTCGGCTTTGCGGTGCAGGCGTGGATCATCGTGATTTCGCCGGCGGCGCGGCTGGCGCGGATTCCCGACTGTGCCGCAGTGCCGTCGCCGTGACGCTGCTCGCGACGCACGGCCGTCATTCCTTGCCGAACTCCTTCGCTGCACGGTCGATTGCATCTGCCGTCGCGCCCGCATGCGCGACGGGCACCAGATGGCTCGACGGCGTCTCGACGATCGTCGCGCCGATCCGGTGCGCCATCCAGCGCTGGATTTCCGGCGACACGGCGCGGTCGCGCGACGTCACGAGGTAGAACGACGGTTTGTAGCGCCAGGCGGCTTGCGTTGCGCGTTCCTCGAAGGCTTTGGCCGCGATTGGCTGCTGCGCGGCGACCAGCACGCGCGTCAGGGTTTCGGGCACGTCGGCGGCGAAATCGCTGTGATATCGCGCGGGATCGAGCCACAGAAAGCCGGTGCTGTCCTTGATCATTGCCGAGCTGGCGGGCATCTGCGGGCCGCGCTTCAAAATATCGACGGCCGACTCGCCGACGTCCGGCGCGATGGCCGAGACGTAGACGAGGCCAACCACCTTCGACGCGTCCGGTCCCGAGCCGGCCTCCGTAATCACCACGCCGCCCCACGAATGCCCGACCAGCACGGTCGGACCAGATAGTTGGGCGAGCACCCGTTTCGTCGCGGCGAGGTCGTCGGCGAGCGACGTCAGCGGAATCTGCACCGACGCAACCCGATAGCCTTTCTTCTGCAACCGCGCGATCACACCGTTCCAGCTCGAACCGTCGACGAACGCGCCGTGCACCAGCACGATGTTCTGCACCGGGCCGCTCGGCGGCGCGGCAGCGGCGGGGGCGGGGCGGGGCGCGGGGGCCGGCGCTGCTGCGGGCGGCGGCGGTGCAGGCTCGGCGGCGGAGGGGGCGGGCGGAGCGGGCGGCATATCCGGCGCAGGTGCGGCGGGCGCCGCCGCCGGCGCTGCTTGCGGCGCGGGTTGTCCCGTCTGCGCGAACACGCCGGTTGTGGCGATGCAAGCGCCAAGGAGAACGGCATAGAGCAGACGTTTCGGCGACATGGCGACTCCATCGGCTGGACGGGATTCTGGGAACATACCGAACGCGGGTCATGGTGACAACCGCTATCACACGGAGTTTTCGGACACGTTGAGCAACGGTTTGGCGGTTGCGTGGAAATCTGTCGCGGCGGCGCTAGTGCAGGCGCAGCGCGTCACGACGCGGACCGCGCCGGGTCTGCCCGATAGGTGGGCACTACGTCGAAGGGTACAATTTACGGCTTTTCCGGACGGGTTCTGCCCGGGCAGTGCGTATTCAATGCAGTGGAGTGAGACATCTTGAGCAACGGACAGCAGCATGACGGCCTGAAGCGTGGCCTGAAGAACCGGCATATCCAGCTGATCGCGCTGGGTGGCGCGATCGGCACGGGGCTTTTTCTCGGCTCGGCGGGCGTATTGAAGTCGGCGGGGCCGTCGATGATTCTCGGCTACGCGATCGGCGGCTTCATCGCGTTTCTGATCATGCGGCAGCTCGGCGAAATGGTGGCGCAGGAACCCGTCGCGGGCTCGTTCAGCCATTTCGCGTACAAGTACTGGGGCGATTTCCCCGGCTTCCTGTCGGGCTGGAACTACTGGGTGCTGTATGTGCTCGTCAGCATGGCCGAACTGACGGCCGTCGGCACCTACGTGCACTTCTGGTGGCCGGAAGTGCCGGCGTGGGTGTCGGCGCTCGTGTGCTTCGTCATCATCAACGCGATCAACCTCGCGAACGTAAAGGCGTACGGCGAGACCGAGTTCTGGTTTGCCATCATCAAGGTCGTGGCCGTGATCGGCATGATCGTGTTCGGCGGCTATCTGCTGCTGAGCGGGCATGGCGGTCCGCAGGCATCGATCTCGAACCTGTGGAGCAAGGGCGGCTTCTTCCCGTACGGTTTCCACGGCCTCTTCATGATGCTCGCCGTGATCATGTTCTCGTTCGGCGGGCTGGAACTGATCGGCATCACGGCCGCGGAAGCCGACGATCCGCAAAAGAGCATTCCGAAGGCCGTGAATCAGGTGATCTACCGAATTCTGATTTTCTACATCCTCTCGCTGGTGGTATTGCTGTCGCTGTATCCGTGGAATCAGGTGGCGGAAGGCGGCAGCCCGTTCGTGATGATCTTTTCGCAGATCGGCGCGGGTTTGACGGCGAACGTGCTCAACGTGGTCGTGCTGACGGCGGCATTGTCCGTGTACAACAGCGGCGTCTACGCGAATAGCCGCATGCTGTACGGTCTCGCCGAGCAGGGCAATGCGCCGCGCGCGTTGCTCAGGGTCGACGGGCGGGGCGTGCCGTACATGGCGATCGGCCTGTCGGCGGTGGCGACGTTTGCTTGCGTGATCATCAATTACCTGATTCCCGCGAAGGCGCTCGACGTGCTGATGGCGCTGGTGGTCGCCGCGCTGGTGCTGAACTGGTCGCTGATCAGCCTCACGCATCTGAAGTCGCGTCGCGCGATGCTCGCGCAGGGCGAGACGCTCGTGTTCAGGTCGCTATGGTTCCCGGTCGGCAACTGGATCTGTCTTGCGTTCATGGCGATGATTCTCGTCATTCTCGCGATGACGCCAGGACTCAACGTGTCGGTGCTGCTGGTGCCAGTGTGGCTCTTCGTGATGTGGATCGGCTATGTCGTGAAACGCAGGCGTGCGGCTGCGCATCAGTTGGCGGGCGTGGCGGGCGGGCGCTGACGCGCGCCTGACGCTTCCGATCAGACAGAAGCCGGATTGGCCGTGAGGCGATCCGGCTTTTTTACAAGCACGGGGCACAAGGGCACGGCGCGCGGCCAGAAAACACAAAACCCGCGGCATCTGACGATGAACGCGGGTTCGTGTGAAGCTGAATTCTGGTGCCCAGGGCCGGACTCGAACCGGCACGCCTTGCGGCGGGGGATTTTGAGTCCCCTGCGTCTACCTGTTTCACCACCTGGGCTTGTGTTGCGGCCTTTGCAGGCTGTCTCGCACGGCTTTGACGCCAGGCGAAGACGCAGATTATGGCGGAAAACCCGTCAGCGGGCAAGCCGACCCGTCCATGCGGTTCAGACGGTCCGCGAAAAGCGCTGCATCGCCTGCTGGCCGAGATAACGGTCGAACACCATCGCAATGTTGCGCACGAGCATCCGCCCGGCGAGTTCCACATCCAGCCGGCGTGTGCCGATCTTCACCAGACCGTCGTCCTCGAAGGCGCGCAGCCGCTCCAGCTCCGGCGCGAACGCGTCATGGAAGCGGATGCCGTACGCAGCTTCGAACTCGTCGAAGCGCAGTTCGAGATTGCACATCAGTTGCGTGATGATGTCGCGGCGCAGCCGGTCGTCGGCGCTCAGGCGCACGCCGCGCTGGATCGCCAGTTCGCCTTTGTCGATGGCGGCCGCGTAGCCCGTCAGGTCTTTCGCGTTTTGCGCGTAGACATCGCCGACCTTGCCGATCGACGATGCCCCGAAGCCGATCAGATCGCACTCGGCGCGCGTGCTGTAACCCTGGAAATTCCGATGCAGCGTGCGTCGCGCCTGGGCGCGCGCGAGTTCGTCGGTAGGCAGCGCGAAGTGGTCCATGCCGATGTAGACATACCCCGCGCCCGTCAGGCGTTCGACCACGAGCCGTAACAGCGCGAGCCGCTCGGCGGGAGAGGGCAACGCGGACGCATCCATCTGCCGCTGCATCTTGAAGAGCTGCGGCATGTGCGCGTAGCCGAACACGGAAAGCCGGTCGGGCGCGAGTTCGAGCATCGTGTCGAGCGTCCTGCTGAAGCTGCGGACCGTCTGATACGGCAGCCCGTAGATCAGATCGACGCCGATCGAATGAAAGCCCGTTGCGCGGGCGGCGCACATCACGCTGGCCGTCATCTCGAGCGGCTGGATGCGGTTGATCGCGCGCTGCACGACGGGATCGAAGTCCTGCACGCCCAGACTCAGGCGGTTGAAGCCGAGATTGCGCAAATGCACGATGGTCTTCGGCGACGCTTCGCGCGGATCGACTTCGACCGAAAACTCGCCTTCGGCGTCGCTGCGCAGCAGGAAGTGCTCGTGTGTCGTCGCCATCAGCTCCGTCATTTCGTCGTGCGACAGAAACGTCGGCGTGCCGCCGCCCCAATGCAGTTGTGACACGGGCCGCGCGGTATCGAACAGCGACGCCTGCAACGCGATTTCGCACTTGAGCCGCGCGAGATATGGCGCCGAGCGCGCGCGGTTCTTCGTCACGACCTTGTTGCAGCCGCAGTAGAAGCAGACGGTGTTGCAAAACGGAATGTGGAAGTACAGCGACAGGTCGGTTTCCGTCGCGCCTTTGTCGGCGGCCGCGCGGCGATAGTGGTCGAGCAGGAAGTCGTCGTGGAACTGCAGGGCGGTCGGATAGGACGTGTAGCGCGGGCCGTTCGCGCTGTATTTGGCGAGCAGGTCGGGGCGGAACAGCGAATCCGCCGAGGGGAAGCGTGGGCCGGAAGGAGCGGTGTTCATCGGATCGGTCTCCAGACGCCCGCCGGACGATGCGCAAGCCGCTTTGGATGCGGCTCGCAGTGACGCCCGGTCGAACCGGGCAGGCGCCGCGCGTGCGTGGGTTGAGCTCGAATGAGTGTACGGGAGCACGTGCGCGCGAGATCGGGTAAAAAGGTCGCACTCGGCAGATGGCACAATGATGGTTTGATCAGCGTCAAGCTATCGACCGATTGATCCGCTGTTTAGCGTGTTCATGTTTCAGGAAGTGCGTAGTGTCCGTCCCTTTGTCTCAACCGCCGTCCGCGACCGCGGATCACGCGTGCCGCCCTGATTGCGGCGCGTGCTGTATCGCGCCGTCGATCACCAGCCCGATTCCGGGCATGCCGCACGGCAAGCCCGCAGGCGTGCGCTGCGTGCAGCTCGGCGACGATCTGCGCTGCGCGATTTTCGGCAAGCCGGAACGTCCGGCCTGCTGCTCGGGTCTACAGCCGCAGGCGGAAATGTGCGGCGGCTCGCGCGACGAGGCGCTCGTCTGGCTCGCGCGTCTGGAGGCCGACACGCGGCCGTGATCGCGGCGCAGGCTCGTGGCACAGATCATCCGCCGGAAAACAGTCACTCGAATCCGTGCGCCGACGCGGTCCCGTACGGCCTCCGGCGCGGACCGGTCGGGTCCGGAAAACAGGCAACACCGACGCGGCGCGCGCCGTTTCACAGCGGCCATCGCGCATGGCCGACAGGAGAATCCGCATGACCCAAACCGCTGCGCCCGCACGGCGCCGCTTTCTGATTTCCGCGCTGTCCGTCTGCGCGGCCGCGAGCATCACGGCGCCGCTCGCCGCATGCGCCACGTCGACGTTTCCGTTTATTCCGGATCACTACACGTTTTCGCAAAAGCAGGTTCAGGACGCCGTCCAGCGCAAGTTTCCCTATCAGCGCACGGTGTCGCAGGTGCTCGATGTGGCGTTGAGCAATCCCGTCGTCGGCTTGCTGCCCGATACGAACCGCGTGTCGGTGCGGGTCGATGCGCGGCTCGCCAGTCCGTTCCTGCAGCAACCCGTGAGCGGTGTGCTCACGCTGTCGAGCCAGCTCGAATACGATCCGCAGAGCCGTTCCGTCGTGCTGCGCTCGCCCAATGTCGATAACGTCAGCGTCGACGGCAACGCGCAGGTCTACGCGCAGCAGATCAACGCGGCCGCGGCGCTGATGGCCACCCAGCTGCTGGCCAACTATCCCGTCTACACATTCAAGCCCGAGCAGCTTCAATTTGCCGGAGTGAACTACGAACCCGGTACAATCACGGTCCTTACAAACGGCATACGCGTGCAGATCGTCGAAAAGTGACATACGCGTGGCCGGACGGCCGCACCAGCCTTGCTGACGCGGCTGTGCATCGCCTACCAACTCCAAGCTAAAAGGCCACGGATGGACTGGATACTCACGTTGAAGGCGCTGATTCTCGGCGTCGTGGAAGGCTTGACCGAATTTCTGCCGGTCTCGAGCACGGGTCACCTGATCGTCGCGGGCAGCGTGCTGAACTTCGATGTGCCGCAGGAAAAGACTTTCGATGTCGTGATCCAGCTGGGCGCGATTCTCGCCGTGTGCTGGGAGTTCCGCCAGCGCATCGTCGACGTCGTGTCGGGGCTCGGGACACGGCCTGAGGCGCGCCGCTTCACGCTCAACGTGATCATCGCGACGATTCCGGCCATCGTGCTGGGTCTGCTGCTCGAGAAGTCGATCAAGGCGGTGCTGTTTTCGCCCGTGCCCGTCGCGCTTGCGCTGGTGGTGGGCGGTGTGCTGATTCTCTGGGTCGAGTCACGGCAGCGCAACCGTCCCGACGTCCAGGCGCGCGTGCATTCGGTGGACGACATGAGCCCGCTCGACGCGCTGAAGGTCGGCCTCGCGCAATGCTTCGCGCTGATTCCCGGCATGTCGCGCTCGGGTTCGACGATTATCGGCGGCATGCTGTTCGGGCTCGACCGGCGCGTCGCGACCGAGTTCTCGTTCTTCCTCGCGATCCCGATCATTTTCGGCGCGACCGTCTACGAACTGCACAAGGGCTGGCACGAACTGTCGACGGATGCGCTCGGACTTTTCTCGATCGGCTTTCTGGCGGCGTTCGTCAGCGCGTTTGCGTGCGTGCGGTGGCTGCTGCGCTACATCGCGGCGCACGATTTCAGCGCGTTTGCCTGGTATCGGATCGGCTTCGGCCTGTTGATCCTGCTGATTGGCTACAGCGGCGGGTTGAGCTGGGCGGATTGAGGTGCTTGCCGCTCTGCCGGGTATCTGGCAGATGTGAAAACGGCCTGCGGTTCGCGAACCGCAGGCCGTTTCTGTTTCTGAAGCCGGTGTTGCGCTTCAGCTATTCGGGCGGCGTTTGTAAATCAGATCCCACACGCCATGCCCGAGGCGCAGGCCGCGTTTCTCGAACTTCGTCACAGGACGATAGTCGGGGCGGGGTGCGTAGCCATCGGCGGTGTTCTCCAAAGCGGGCTCCGCGCCGAGCACTTCGAGCATCTGCTCCGCGTAGTTCTGCCAGTCGGTCGCGCAATGAATGTACGCGCCCGGCTTCATGCGCGACACCAGCAGCGCGACGAACTTCGGCTGGATCAGGCGGCGCTTGTGGTGACGCGCCTTATGCCACGGGTCCGGAAAGAAGATGTGCACGCCGTCCAGACTCTGCGGCGCGATCATGTTTTCGAGCACCTCGACGGCGTCGTGCTGGATGATGCGGATGTTCGACAGGTTCTGGTCGCCCATCAGCTTCAGCAGCGCGCCGACACCCGGCTCGTGCACTTCGACGCCGAGAAAGTCGTCGCCGGTGCGGTGCGACGCGATCTCGGCCGTGGTCGCGCCCATGCCGAACCCGATCTCCAGAATGCGCGGCGCGCGGCGCCCGAAGACGGCGTCCCAATCAGGCTGCTCGGGCGTGTAGGGCACGACGAAGCGCGGGCCGAGTTCGTCCATCGCGCGGCGCTGTCCCGTCGACACGCGGCCGGCGCGCGTCACGAAGCTGCGGATGCGGCGCAGATGCAGCGCATTGTCCGGCGCGGTGGCGTCGGTGGTTTCGGGCCGTTCAGTGGGGTTGTCGCTGGAAAGCCCGGAAGGATCGCGCGGCAGACCGGCTTCGTTCGGATCGTGAATCATCGTGATGAAGACATGAGTGGCGGCGGGAAACGGCTGCGCGTGAGGGCGCGTCGTTCGAGCGTCGTTTGACATTCGCGGCAGGACGCACGCTATAAAAAAGCCGCCTTCAGGGAGGCGGCTCTCACGCTGGCTTCTCCGCCGGATCTCTCCGCCAGTGCGTGCTGCGGCAGAGGGAGCGGCTGAAAGTGGAGCGGGCGATGGGAATCGAACCCACGGCTCTAGCTTGGGAAGCTAGGGTATTACCATTATACGACGCCCGCAGAGCGCGCTATTTTACGCGGTTTCGGCGGCTTTGGGCAAATTGCCGGATGCGCAGCGCACCCGGCGCGCCGCCAGCCCGTTCAGATGCCGAACAGCGTCAGCGATACCGCTGCGCGCGTCACGACCATCAGCAACACCTGGACGATCACGAACAGCAGGATCGGCGAAAGATCGATGCCGCCCAGGCGCGGCATGATCTTGCGCAGCGGATCGAGAAACGGCGCCGTCAACTGATACAGGATCGGCATGGCGGGCGAACGCGGGTTGAGCCACGACAGCAGCGCCATCAGGATGGTCAGCCAGATCAGCAGGTTCAGCGCCCATTTGATCACGGTCAGCAGCGCGACGATCAGCAGCGACGGCATCAGCCCGAGCGGATCGACGCCGACGATCGCCACCATCAGCACGACATACACGAGCGACGTGAGCAGCGTGGCGACGATGCTCGCCCAGTCGATCCCGCGCGTGCTGGGAATAATCTTGCGCAGCGGCAGCACGAGCCAGTTGGTCACCTGCATCACCGCGCTCGACACCGGGTTGTACGGCTGCATGCGGATGAACTGGAGCCAGGCGCGCAGCAGCAGCGCCGCGCCGAACAGCGTGAAGATGGTATTGAGCAGAAAACGGGCGATATCGCCGAACATCGTGGGTCCTTTCCTTCAGAAAACGTCCCGTGGGCGGGACGCATGGCGCCGGCGGGCCGGCGGACGGCTGAAAACATCGAGCGCGCGACGTGCTTTGCGCGCCTCGTCAGAATGGCTGTGCGCGCCCGTCGCGGCGCTAGACCGCGACCTTGACCTCGCTAATCAGGATCTTGCCGTTGCCGCCGTCCGTGTAATTCGGAATGTCGGCGAGCAATGTGTCGCTGGCGGGTTTGAAGACTTCATAAAATGCGTCTGTCGTATCGAACAGAAAATGGCCGGCCGCCACGAACGGCGGCGGCGAGCCCGGCGGCCCGGCGTTGATGCCAATATCGACCGACCAGCCCTTGAGCGCCGCGCCGAACAGCTTCGCGGCGAGCGGCATGTGCGTGCCGCAGTAATAGTCGACGTCGAAACGTCCGCCTTCTCGATACGGATAGAGGATGCTGACCTTGATCATTGTGCGTTCTCGTCGATTGGTCGCGATGCGCAGGAAGGCGTCGTGCGCCTGCTGCGTACCGTTGCCCGCGTGGTGGTCCAGCGTTGCCGGCGGGCCGTCCGTGCCGCCGCGCCCCGTCAGGGACGGCAGACATGACGGCCCGCTCATGCCGGACGTCACATTATCACGGCTTACTCGGCGCTTGCACCTTTCGCCGCGCCTTCGAGGGTGCGGGTCAGCGAGCGCTCGACTGCCGCGCCGATGGCGTCGACGGCGGCGGGCGGCGTCGCGCGTTGGCGCGCGAGCGAGACCGCGCGCCGCGACATCAGTCCGAACAGCACGCCATGATCGCCGCCGAGTTCCTCCATCAGCGACAGTTGCTTTTCCACCACGCCGAGGTCGCCGCGCGAAACCGGTCCCGCGAGCGCGTTGGCAAGGCCCCGGTCGCGCGCCGTTTCGAGCGTGCCCGCCATCATCGGGAGCAACGCGCGCAGCGCGTCGTGTTCGTCGAAGCCGAGCTTGCGCCACAGATTCACATTCTCAGCCAGACTGCATAAGGCGAAACTCGCCGCATAGTGGGCCGCCGCGTGGTACAGAAGCCGCCCGCCAGCGGGAATCGACAGCGGATGGCAGCGCAATGCGGCGGCGAGTGCCGTCAGCGCGTCCTTGAGCGCGCCGTCGGCCTCGATCGTCACCGAGCACCCGGCGATACGAT
This sequence comes from Paraburkholderia sp. XV, assembly GCF_020177535.1. NCBI lineage: Bacteria > Pseudomonadati > Pseudomonadota > Betaproteobacteria > Burkholderiales > Burkholderiaceae > Paraburkholderia > Paraburkholderia sp. XV. Next base: position 22,232 of record NZ_JAGUUD010000031.1, read on the forward strand.
CGACATCTGTCAAATCGCCGCTGAACAGGTAAAGTGGATGAAAACCGCCGATCGACGCGCCCTGGTCCCGCGCCGGGGCAAGCAGTTCGACGGACGACGCACCGCTGCAATGCACGACGGCCCAGGCTTCCTTGCCGGGCGCCGCGCGGGCGGGAAACGCGAGTGTGTTCGCTGTCGAACCGATGCTGTCATCGGGGACGGTTAAAAAGAGTATGTCCGCCGACTCGACGATCCGCTGAGGATCGTCATACGCGGCGCAGGATTCGATCTGACTGGCGAGCCGCCGTGCCGATTCGGGCGAGCGGCTCGCAATGGCCGTGACGGGATATCCGGCGCGTGCGAAGCCGGGCGCAAGGCAGCGCGCAATCCGGCCCGCGCCGACGAAGCCGAGGCGCGGCAGGGAAGGCTGGGACATGGTTCCTGCTCCCGACGGGACTGAACGAGGAAGCTCGAGTATCGCGCTCCAATAAATCCAGGGCGCGAACTGGCGGTTTCCGCAGGTGGTTTGGGCGCATGCCGACGCGCGTTTCGCGGTCAACTGATGCTTTCAGGGGCGCTCGCCACGCATGGTCGTGGCAGCACGGGCAAACAGGCGCGAAAACTGCTTCAGGATTTCCGTAGGAGTGGATTGGCAGTCACCTTGGTTTTCAATGTCTCGCAGTCAGAATCGGGAGGTTACGATGAGCATCTTTGCTTACCGAAAGCACTTGCGGTTCCTCACACATTCCCAACGCCGTCGCTGGTGGGATCAGAAGAAGCGTCTTACGCCTCGGGTCAAGATCAGCGGCGCTTATGTGCCGCCCAACGTCACGCGCGAGTTCACTTATGTGAAAGTCGGTTGACGCTCATTTCATTGCCGAACATGCGAAACGCCCGGCCACGCGCCGGGCGTTTTTCGTTTGCGCGGCGCTTTCCGGCCTTTTAGCTGCGACTGATGCGCGCCCGCAACGCAGACTGGTGAATTTGTAAATAAACATTACCAAAGCGCGCGAGGCCCGACTGGCAGGGACGGTGGGTACGCCCGATCTGCCGCCAACCGGCGGCCAAGCCCTTGATTTTCGCGATGATCTGCATCATCTGACCAATATAAAGAGGGCGCTGACCGACGGGCCGCTTTACGGTAATTGCAATTTGCAACAAATGCAGACAACGCCATGCAGGCTTTTTCGATACATTGAATTCGGAGCATGTCCGTCATGCGACCCGGCAGTGATAGCCGAGCCGCCAGGAGAAATACAAGTGAAGAAGATCATTCCGTTTATCGCTGCTGCCGCACTCGGGGTGGGCATGGCCACTGCGGCGCAGGCTCATGTGTCGGTTGGTATCGGCATCGGTGTGCCCGCGTATCCCGTGTATGCCGCGCCGCCGCCTGTGTATTACGCGCCTCCGCCGCCGCCTGTGGTCTACGCGCCGCCGCCCGTGGTTTATGCGCCGCCGCCTGTCGTCGTTGGCGGGTATTACGGCTATCACCGGCCTTATTACCGTCACGGCTATTACGGCCGTCCGTATTACCGCTATTGATGTTCTGGCTGCGTAGCCCAACGGCGCTACGCAAGTCGAATGGAAAAACGGCGCAACGCCGGCTGATCGCCGCGTTGCGCCGTTTGCATTTCACGGGCCGATCGCCTCGCGGCCATGACGCTTCTTATCAGCTTGCCGCGTGCGCAGTCTGAACGATCAGGTCGTGGTAGCCATTGACGATCACGCTGTACGAAAAATAAGCAAACAACAGCGCGGATAGCACGTGACAGATGCGCAGCAGACCCGTGCCCGCGCGTTTGCGCCCGTGGCTCGCCAGTCCGCAGATGAAAAGCGTCCAGCACAGCCCGCCGAGAAAAAATCCGCCGAGGAATACCGGCGCGGTCGTCACCGTCGTCGCGCCTGCCTTGGCGATCAGCGCCCCGCCGACAGCAGCGAACCACAGGATCGCGCTGGGCGACGAGACGGCGAGCAGCACGCCGCGCAGAAAGCCGCGCGCGGGATCGAGATGCGGCGTGGCGGCATCGGCTTCGCCTTCGACGGGAGGCGCCGAGGCGGGGACCAGCGCCTCGCGTGCCATCTTCCACGTAAGGAACAGCAGGATCGCCGCGCCGCCGATCCATACGACCCAGCGCACCGATTCGAATTGCAGCAGCGCTGCCATGCCCGCAAGCGCGAGGGCCGCGTAGATGAGATCGCCGAAACAGGAACCGAGGCCGAGCCAGAAGCCCGGTCTGAAGCCGTGTGACAACGTCAGCGAGATGATCGCGACGTTGACGAGACCGATATCGAGGCACAACGACAACGACAGAAAAAAACCATCCGACAACATCGACAAGCTATGCATCCGTCCAACCGTGTTGATGATTTGTTGTTATTGAAACCTTGCTCGACTCACAGACCGAGTTCGCTCCACAGTCCGTCGATGCGCGCTTTCACGGCATCGTCCATGACGATTGGGCGACCCCATTCGCGGTCGGTTTCGCCGGGCCATTTGTTGGTCGCGTCGAGCCCCATCTTCGAGCCGAGTCCCGCGACGGGCGACGCGAAATCCAGATAGTCGATTGGCGTGCGATCGACCAGCACGGTATCGCGCGTCGGGTCGATGCGCGTGGTGATGGCCCAGATCACTTCCTTCCAGTCGCGGATGTTCACGTCCTCGTCGACGACCACGATGAACTTCGTGTACATGAACTGCCGCAGGAAGCTCCACACGCCGAACATGACGCGCTTTGCGTGGCCCGGATAGCTCTTCTTCATCTGCACGATGGCCATCCGGTAGCTGCAGCCTTCGGGCGGCAGATAGAAGTCGGTGATCTCGGTGAACTGCTTCTGCAGCAGCGGCACGAACACCTCGTTCAGCGCGACGCCAAGCACGGCGGGCTCGTCGGGCGGCTTGCCGGTGTAAGTGGAGTGATAGATCGCGTCGCGGCGCATCGTGATGCGCTCGATCGTGAAGACGGGGAACCACTCCTGCTCGTTGTAGTAGCCGGTGTGATCGCCATACGGCCCTTCGAGCGCGTGCTCATAACCGGCGCTCGCGCCTTTCGACGGACGCGGCGGCGCGCCTGCGGGCGCGGGCGCCAACGCGCCTTCCTGCGGGTAGATGAAGCCTTCCAGCACGATCTCCGCGCGGGCGGGCACCTGCAGCGTATCGACGCCGGGCGTGATGCACTTCGCCAGCTCGGTGCGTCCGCCGCGCAGCAGGCCGGCGAACTGGTATTCGGACAGCGTGTCGGGCACGGGCGTCACCGCGCCGAGGATCGTCGCGGGATCGGCGCCGAGCACCACGGCGACGGGATACGGCTTGCCGGGGTGCTTCAGCGCGAACTCGCGGAAGTCCAGCGCGCCGCCGCGATGCGCGAGCCAGCGCATGATGACCTTGTTCCGCCCGATCACCTGTTGACGATAGATGCCGAGGTTCTGCCGCGTCTTGTTCGGCCCGCGGGTGACGGTCAGCCCCCAGGTGATCAGCGGTCCTGCGTCGCCGGGCCAACAGGTCTGGATGGGCAGCTTCGCAAGATCGACGTCATTGCCTTCCCAGACGATTTCCTGACAGGGCGGCGCGCTCACCGTCTTCGGCGCCATGTCCCACACGGCCTTCGCGAGCGAAAGCAGCTTGCCAGCGTCCTTGAGGCCCTTGGGCGGCTCCGGCTCCTTCAGCGCGGACAACAGCCGCCCGACATCGCGCAGCGACTCCAGCGCCGCGCTGTCGCTGTCGGCGGCGCCTTGCGCGGCGGTATCGATGCCCATGCCGAGCGCGACGCGCCGTGGCGTGCCGAACAGATTGCCGAGCACCGGGAACGCATGAGTCTGCTTCGACTCGAACAACAGCGCGGGCCCGCCCGCGCGCAGCACGCGATCGCACAGCTCGGTCATTTCCAGGATAGGCGACACGTTTTGCGGGATACGGCGCAGTTCGCCGAGCGTTTCGAGGCGGCTCGCGAAGTCGCGCAGGTCTTTGTATTTCATCGGTCCGGTCTGGCAGCCGTGAAGCGGCCATGCAAGGGCTGAAAACGGTGGCGAAGCGGGCGGCGCGGTGACATCAACCGACCAACAAGCGGCCCGAACGGATTGTCGATTTTACCTGCGTTAGGAAGCGCACGTTGAATACCGAATTTGCCAATCGGCCGGAAAGCCCCTTGCGCAGGGGGATTCGGCGGTCTGAACAGTGTTCATTATTACAATTGGTTATAGTTTTGACATTCTATAGTGTTGACGATCTATAAAACCCTGCTAGAATCCGGACACATTGGTTGCAGGGAATTGATAGTTTTTACCACCGTCCCCCGGTCCTTCAGACGCTACGCGTCGCTCTTACCGCCCCTGCTCGGTATTGACGGTCAAATGTAGTCTCCACCAGCGCATATCGACGCTGGTTTTTCGCGTGGGAGCCATCGTGTGCGTGCCTTTTCGGCATGCAGGCGGCCCTTTTTAAGGTTTTGGCCCCCCAACGGTACTTTTTGCCGTTTTCCCGACGTCGTTGTCGCCTTAACCAGAGCAGGCGGCGTCTTGGCTCTTTCGAACAGTAGTCCAGCCGGTCTTTTTTTCGGTGTTCGCGAAAGCCAGCAACATGGGAGATCTGAATGAACGCCTGGTTATCGTGGCGTCCCAACGAGCGGATCGCGCAAGTCATGCGCGGCGCGCTGCGTCAAGGGACGCGTGTAAGTCATCATCTTTTCAGCGTGGTTGGCGGGTTTGCAGTCCTGTTCGCGCTCACGCTGTGGCTGATGCCGAGCTGGCGCCTGACGCTGGCAACGCGGCTGATGCCCTTCATTACGGCCGCCGTGCAGGCTGGCCCCGCCCGTCTGCTGCAGGGCAACCCGCTGCCGTCGTTTGCGCCGCAACAGCGCGGCAACGCGGCGCCGCAAGACGATACGCTGTCGAGCTCGTCCATCTCGTCGAGCCCGGCGGACAACCCCAACACGGCGGCTGCCGCCGCTGACGCCGGCTACAACGTCGCCAGCGACAACAGCAGCTTCACGGCGCCGTCCGGTACGGGCGTGAGCACCGGGCTTTCTTCGGCTGCGCTCAACGGCCTCGACCCGCGCACGCTGCCCAGCGTCGGCACGATCGCTTCGATGATTCCGTCGCAACGCGTGTCGCCTGACGCCCGCGACGACCGCGTGCTGGTTTCCACCCGCGAGCAGGACCTCGTCGCGACCTTCATCGCGCGGCGCTATCGCGTCGCTCAGGAGCCCGTCAGCGAACTCGTGAAGGCTGCATTCGACACCGGCCGCGAAGTCGGCCTCGATCCGCTGCTGCTGCTCGCCGTGATGGCGATCGAGTCGGGCTTCAACCCGTACGCGGAAAGCGGCGTGGGCGCAAAGGGCCTCATGCAGGTGATGTCCACGGTTCACTCGGACAAGTTCCGCTACTTCGGCGGCCAGAGCGCGGCGCTCGAACCGCTCGCGAACATCAAGGTCGGCGCGATCGTGCTGAAGGATTGCATCGCGCGTGGCGGCTCGCTGCCGGGCGGTCTGCGCCTGTACGTCGGCTCGACGTCCCAGGACGACGGCGGTTACGGCGCGAAGGTGATGGCCGAGCGCACGCGCTTGCGCGATATCGCGCGTGGCCGCAAGGTGCCGATCAACTCTCCGCAGGCTCCGTCGACGGTGACGGCTTCGACCTCGTCGCCGGCAGCCGCCGCGTCGAACGGTGCGAACAAGCGCGTGCAGATGACGCTCGACGGCCACCCGTTGAGCGCCGCAACGCCCGTGAAGGGCGCGGAACAAGATGACGCAAGCGCGAATGCGGCGAAGCACGCGGCGCAGCAGCCTGAACTGGGCGCCTGATCGAGTTCGAACACGCTGGTTGCATAAGAGAAAAGGGCACCTTCGGGTGCCCTTTTTGTTCGATGGCGAGTTTTCTTACGTCTTGAGGCTAGTTTTCAGCGGTGCGCGGGCACCGCCGCCGCGCACTTACCCGCCGAACAGCTTCCGCAGACGCTCCACAGCCTCTTCGAGTTTCGAATATGCCGTCGCATACGACAGCCGGATATACTCGCGCGGCTGATACGAACCGAAGTCCATGCCTGGCACGAGCACGATACCCGCGTCGTGCAGCATCGCGCTCGTCAGCGCGGCGCTGTCCCCGGCGGCGGGATGCGCGACGCTGCGGCAGTCCGCATAGACATAGAAGGCGCCGTCCGGCATGACGGGCACCGTGAAGCCCAGCGATTCGAGCGCGGGCGCGATGAAATCCCGGCGGCGCTTGAACTCCAGCCGGCGCGTTTCGTAGATCGCGAGCGTATCCGGCTCGAAGCAGGCGAGCGCCGCGTGCTGCGCAAGCGCCGACGCGCAGATGAACAGATTCTGCGCGAGCTTCTCGAATGCGCCGACGAGCGCGGGCGGCACCACGAGCCAGCCCAGCCGCCAACCCGTCATGTTGAAGTACTTCGAAAAGCTGTTGACGGTGACGACATCCTCGCCGAACGACAGCGCCGACACGGGCGGCGCGTCATAACTCAAGCCCTGATAAATCTCGTCGACGATCGTGAAGCCGCCGCGCGCGCGGACCGCTTCGACGATGCGCTTCAGCTCTGCCGGCTCGATCGACGTGCCCGTCGGATTCGACGGCGAGGCGAGCAGCACGCCGCGCGTGCGCGCGTTCCACAGGCGCTCGACGTCATCGGCCGTCAACTGGAAGCGCTCGGCCGGGCCGCTTGGCACCAGCACAGGCTTGCCCTCGGCGGCGGCGACGAAATGGCGGTTGCACGGATAGCTCGGGTCGGGCATCAGCACTTCGTCGTCGCGGTCGACGAGCGCCGCGCACGCCAGCAACAGCGCCGCCGAAGCCCCTGCCGTCACGACGATTCGGGCGGGATCGATGTCCAGACCATACGCGTGCTTGTAATGACCGGCGATGGCCTCGCGCAGCGGGTGAATGCCGAGTGCGCTCGTGTACTGCGTGACGCCGCTGCGCAGCGCCCGCGTCGCGGCTTCGATCACGGGTTCCGGCGCGGTGAAATCGGGCTCGCCGATGCCCATATGGATGATGTCGCGCCCGGCGCGCTCCAGCAGTGCCGCTTGTTTCGCCAGCTCCATCACATAGAACGGCTGGATGGCGTCGACGCGGGCGGCCAGTTTCACGAGGGGTTCGGTCACGCTGTTCATTCGATGAGTCCAGTTCAATACAAAAGCGCGCGCAAAGCGGCGCAAAAAACAAAGGCGGGCCCGCGTAACGCCGGACCCGCCTGCATCGCCAACATCTGAAGCCAGCTACGCGCGTTGCGCGCGCTTACTGCTTGCGGCCGGCCGCCTGCGTTTCCGCCTCGCGGAGTTTCACCGACAGCTTGTCGAGCACGCCATTCACGTACTTGTAGCCGTCGGAGCCGCCGAAGGTCTTCGCGAGTTCGACTGCCTCGTTGATGACGACGCGATACGGAATGTCGACGTGATTCTTCAGCTCGTACGCGGCCACCAGCAGCACGGCGCGCTCGACGGGCGACAGCTGGTCGATCGGGCGGTCGAGGCAGGGCGTGAGGTCCGCGGACAAGGCTTCTGAATCGCGGATCACGCCATGCAGGATCGCGTCCAGATGTTCGTGGTCGGCCTTGTCGTAACCTTGGGCACCGCGCAACTGCGCGTCGATTTCACCTGCCGGCGAACCCGACAGCAGCCACTGATAAAGCCCCTGCGTGGCCAGTTCGCGGGAGCGTCGGCGTGCGCTCTTCATGCCCGTTCCTCTTCGTCGTCTTCGTCTTCGTCTTCCTCGTCGTCGCCGCCGTCCAGCTGTTCGAGCGCGACCGCAAGGTTTGCCATTTCGACAGCGGTGCGCGCCGCGTCACGACCCTTTTCGGTCATGCGGGCGACCGCCTGCTCGTCGCTTTCCGTCGTCAGCACGGCGTTTGCGATAGGCGTGCCGAAGTCGAGCGCAATGCGCGAAATGCCCGCGCCGCTTTCGTTCGACACGAGTTCGAAGTGATACGTCTCGCCGCGGATGACCGCGCCGAGCGCGATCAGTGCGTCGAACTGACCGCTTTCAGCGAGCTTTTGCAGCGCGAGCGGGATTTCCAGCGCGCCCGGCACGGTGACGAGCAGCACGTCTTCACCCGTCACGCCGAGGCGTTCGAGTTCTTCGATGCATGCGTCTGCGAGGCCGTTGCAGACGGGTTCGTTAAAGCGCGACTGGACGATGCCGATGCGCAGACCGTCGCCGTCGAGATTCGGTTGATATTGTCCGATTTCCATGTGAGATCCGTAGTGTGTTGGTTGAGCGCAGATACGCGGGAACTGGGCGAAAACTGGTCGTGAAAGCAGTTGATGCGTTCAGCAGTTTTGCGGCTTTTCGGCCGCGCTGCCCGGCATCGGCACGAAGCCGGTGACTTCGAGCCCATAGCCGGACATGCTGCCGAGCTTGCGAGGGTTCGACAGCACCTGCATCTTGCCGACACCGAGTTCGCGCAAAATCTGCGCGCCGATGCCATACGTCTTGAAGTCCACCGGGCGGCGCTTGAGCGCCTCGGCCCGGCTCTTTTCGTCGAATGCCTTGAACACGTCGATCATGTGTTCCTTCGAGTCGCCGCAGTTCAGCAGCACGATCACACCATGATCGCGCGCGGCGATTTCCTTCATGGCGGCGTCGAGCGTCCACGAGTGCGTGGACGTGCCGACTTCCAGCAGATCCAGCACCGAGAGCGGCTCGTGCACGCGCACCATGGTTTCGCGGTCCGGCGTGGGCGTGCCGCGCACCAGCGCCATGTGCGGCTGGCCGCTCGGCTGGTCCAGATACATCACTGCGCGGAACGGCCCGTGCACGGTTTGCATGGTGCGTTCGCAGACGCGTTCGACGATCGATTCCGTGCGGCTGCGATAGTGGATCAGGTCGGCGATCGTGCCGATCTTCAGGCCGTGTTCTTCGGCGAACGTCAGCAGGTCGGGCAGGCGCGCCATCGTGCCGTCGTCCTTGATGATTTCGCAGATCACGGCAGCGGGCGTGAGGCCCGCGAGCGCCGTGAAATCGCAACCGGCCTCGGTGTGGCCCGCCCGCACCAGCACGCCGCCCGGCTGCGCCATGATCGGAAACACGTGGCCCGGCTGGACGATGTCTTCGGTGCGCGCGTTCGCCGCAACGGCCGTGGCGATGGTATGCGCGCGGTCCGCCGCCGAAATGCCCGTGGTGACGCCTTCTGCAGCCTCGATGCTGACGGTGAACGCCGTGCCGTACTGCGTGCCGTTGCGGTGCGTCATCAGCGGCAGGTTGAGCAGCCGGCAGCGCTCCTGCGTGAGCGTCAGACAGATCAGGCCGCGGCCGTAGCGCGCCATGAAGTTGATCGCTTCCGGCGTGATGAATTCCGCTGCGATGACGAGGTCGCCCTCGTTTTCGCGATCTTCTTCGTCGACAAGAATCACCATCCGGCCCGCTTTGAGCTCGGCGATGATTTCAAGGGTGGAGGCGAGGGTCATGTTGGCGAGAAGTTTGGGAAAGCGCGTATTTTACGCCACGCCGCCCCGCAAGTCGCCCGTCCGAACGGCATATGCCGTCCGGACGAATGTTCAGCCGCGAAGAGTGGCGCGAGACTACTTCGGTGCGTTGAGCATGCGCTCCACGTAGCGCGCGATCAGGTCGATCTCCAGATTGACCCTCGTCCCTTCCTTCAAGGCCTTGAGCGTGGTCACTTCAACCGTATGCGGAATCAGATTGATCGAAAATTCACAGCCGTCGTCGCGGTCCGTCACCGAGTTCACGGTGAGGCTCACGCCGTTCACGGTGATCGAGCCTTTGTACGCGAGGTACTTGCCGATCTCGCGCGGCGCCAGCACGCGCAGTTCGTGCGATTCGCCCACGCGCGCGAAGCGCGTCACCGTGCCGAGCCCGTCCACATGGCCCGAGACGATATGGCCGCCAAGACGATCGTGCGAGCGCAGCGCCTTTTCGAGGTTCACTTCGCCCGTGTCGCCGAGGCCCACCGTGCGGTTCAGGCTTTCGCGTGACACGTCGACGTCGAAGGAAGCCGGCGTTTTGTCGATCACGGTCATGCACGCGCCCTGGATTGCGATGCTGTCGCCCAGTTGCACGTCGTCGAGATCGAGGCCGCCCGCTTCGACGGTCAGGCGGACGCCTGCGTCCGGTTCGTTGCCGAGCGGCTTGATCGCTGCAATGCGGCCGACAGCCGCGACGATTCCCGTAAACATCGTGTCGTGTCCTCTATCTATCGGTCAGTGCGCGGGCGGCGTCGGCAGCAGGCGCGCGAGAATCCGCACGTCACTGCCAATCCGGTCCACGGCATGAAATTCGAGTTGCGTGCGCACATCCAGCGAGCCGGGCGCGGCGAGATTGAACATGCTCATCGATTCGTTGCCGAGCAGGCTTGGCGCGAGATAAACCAGCAATTCGTCGACGCAGCCTTCGCGCAACAGCGAGCCGTTCAGCTTGTAGCCGGCTTCGACATGCAGTTCGTTGACCTCGCGCTTCGCGAGCTCTTCGAGCATGCGCGGCAGATCGACCTTGCCGTTCTCGTTCGCGAGCGGCACGATCTCGGCGCCGCGGTCGTGCAGCACGGCGGCGCGCTCTTCGAGCAGGGGCGTGAGCGTGCTGCAGAAAATCAGCGTCGGCGCGCCGGCCAGAATCTGCGCTTCGGGCGGCACTTCCAGCTGGCTGTCGATCAACACGCGGTGCGGCTGGCGGGGTGTATCGACGGCGCGCACGGTCATGCGCGGATTGTCTTCCTTCACGGTGCCGATGCCCGTCAGGATCGCCGATGCGCGGGCGCGCCACGCATGCCCGTCGTTGCGCGCCGCTTCGCCCGTGATCCACTGGCTTTCGCCCGACGGCAAACCCGTGCGGCCATCCAGCGAGGCTGCCACCTTCATCCGCACCCACGGCCTGCCGCGCATCATCCGCGAGACGAAACCGATGTTCAGTTCGCGCGCTTCCGTTTCGAGCAGGCCGCAGCGCACTTCGATACCTGCTTCGCGCAGCATCGTCAGGCCGCGTCCCGACACGCGCGGGTTCGGATCTTCCATCGCGGCGACCACGCGCGCGACCTTCGCCTCGATCAGCGCGTTCGCGCACGGCGGCGTGCGGCCGAAGTGGCTGCACGGCTCGAGCGTCACGTAGGCGGTCGCGCCGCGCGTATCGTTGCCGCGACTGCGCGCGTCCTTGAGCGCCTGGATTTCCGCGTGATCGTGTCCGGCAGGCTGCGTGTAGCCTTCGCCGATCACCTCGCCGTTTCTCACCAGCACGCAACCGACGCGCGGATTCGGGTCGGTCGTGTACAGGCCGCGCCAGGCGAGGGCCAGCGCACGTTCCATGTGGACGAAATCGTTCTGCGAAAACATCGGCTTCGGGTTATCCGTTCAGTATTTCGTCGTAGTGGCTCAGGCGAGCGACTTGAATGCGCCGCGCGCGGCTTCGATGGTGGCGTCGACGATCGCGTCGTCATGCGCGCTCGACACAAAGCCTGCTTCATACGCCGACGGCGCGAAGTAGACGCCCGCATCCAGCATCTTGTGGAAGAACGTGTTGAAGCGCGGCACGTCGCAGCGCGAGATTTCCGCGAAGCTGCCCGGCACCGATTCCGAGAAGTACAGGCCGAACATGCCGCCCACGGAATCCGCCGCGAACGGCACCTTGGCTTCGCGCGCGGCTTGCGTGAGACCTTGAACGAGGCGGGTGGTCTGACGCGACAGCGCGTCGTAGAAGCCCGGCGCCTGGATCAGTTGCAGCGTCTTGAGGCCAGCAGCGACGGCGATGGGGTTGCCCGACAGCGTGCCCGCCTGATACACGCCGCCCAGCGGCGCGAGATGGGCCATGATGTCGCGCCGTCCGCCGAAGGCCGCCGCCGGCATGCCGCCGCCGATCACCTTGCCGAGGCAGGTGAGGTCCGGCGTGATGCCATACAGTTCTTGCGCGCCGCCCAGCGCGACGCGGAAACCGCACATGACTTCGTCGAAGATCAGCACTGCGCCGTATTCGGTGCACAGGCGCCGCAGCGCGCCGAGAAACTCCGGCGTCGCGCGCACGAGGTTCATGTTGCCCGCCACCGGCTCGACGATCACGGAAGCGATCTCGTTGCCGAATCCCTTGAACGCTTCTTCGAGCGCGGCGACGTTGTTGTATTCGAGCACGGTGGTGTGCTTCGCGATATCGACGGGCACGCCCGCCGAGGTCGGGTTGCCGAACGTCAGCAAGCCGGAGCCAGCCTTCACGAGCAGGCTGTCCGCGTGGCCGTGATAGCAGCCTTCGAACTTGACGATGCGGCTGCGGTTCGTGAAGCCACGCGCAAGGCGCAGCGCGCTCATGGTCGCTTCCGTGCCGCTCGACACCATCCGCACCTGTTCCATCGAAGGCACCAGCTTGCAGATTTCCTCGGCTATCTCGATCTCGGCTTCAGTCGGCGCGCCGAACGAGAAGCCGTTCACCAGCACGCGCTGCACGGCTTCCAGCACGTCGGGATGCACGTGGCCGACGATCATCGGTCCCCAGGAGCCGATGTAGTCGATATAGCGCTTGCCCTCGGCGTCCCAGAAGTACGCGCCTTGCGCGCGCTCGATGAAACGCGGCGTGCCGCCGACCGAACGGAAGGCGCGCACGGGCGAGTTGACGCCGCCCGGAATGGTTTTCTGGGCGCGGTCGAAGAGTTCTTGATTGCTGGACATGAGCGTTGGACCTGCTTGGGTTGGGCTCGCGCGTCGGGCGGCTATGACGGGCGCGAATGCGGTACAAGGGCGATATCGATGCGGTGCAAAGGCTTGCCGCGAAGCGCGCAGCATTCGCGCGAGCCTGGGAATGACCTCACGAAATTGTACCGGAGTCGTGTGCGGTCAGCCGCGAGCCGTGCCGGTGCGGCGACGCGCCGGGTATTGCGCTCAGGTGTCGCCGGGGTCGCCGCCGCCATTGCCTTCGCCGTCGCCGGGCGTGCTATTGGGCCGTTTGGGCGAACTGAAGTACATCGCGACCCGCGCCGCGCGCTTGCCGGCAGCGGCTTTGTTCGCCGCGCTCCACGCTTGCGAGGCTTGCTCTTTGGTCGACGTGGCGGGCGCGTCCGCGTGCGGCGCGATTACGGGCCGCGCGCGTTTGCCGGTGCGTTCGATCCAGAGTTTTTCGAGCGCGCCCTCGGCCATCGGCTTGATCGAGATGCCCGAGGTTTGGGCGTCCCACGTCTGCACGGAGAACGGATGCTTGCGCAATTCGTCGCGTGCGATCACGACTTCATGATGTGCGTCGACCAGATAGTCGTAGACGAAATCGACGCACAGCCGGTAGCCGCGCTTTTTGGTCGCGTCGGGCACTTCGTACGGCGCGCGGGTCACGTAGCCCGACGCGAACACGCCCTTCGGCTCCAGCGTCACGCGATGGATGAACACGCGGTCGCCCGGCAGGATGCTGCGCGAGAAGCCGCAGCCCCAGACGTCGGTGACGGCTTCGCCGGCCGCGACGCGTCTGGCGACGTCCGGCAACTCGGGCCACGGCCACTTCTTCGGGCTCCAGATCAGCAGAAAGGCAGTCATCTGGGTCGGATGTCGGTATCGAAGGAACGGACGGCCAGCTTAACCGATCAGGCGAGGAAAGCCCGGCGTGGGCGGCGGGCGGGCGGGGCGATGGCGGGCGTCGGGTACAATCGGGGGCCGTATCCGCAGCGCGGCGCGGTCCGTTGGGCCGAGCATCGGCCGGTCATCGTGCGCTGCTTCTCAATGGAATTCCATGTCTCAGGACGTCAGATCCCGGCCGGATGCCCGGCTGATTCTGTTGCTCGGCGCGCTTGCCGCGTGCGGGCCGATTTCGATCGATATGTACCTGCCCAGCCTGCCGTCCATCACGCAGGCGTTCAGCGTCAGCGTGGGCGCCGCGCAGAGCACGCTGACCAGCTTCATGCTGGGCTTCTCGATCGGCATGTTGCTGTACGGTCCGATGTCCGATGCGTATGGGCGGCGTCCCGTGCTGCTCGGCGGCATCATCATGTACACGCTGGCGACGATTGCCTGCGCGATGTCGCTGTCAATTGGCGCGCTCATTACTTTCCGCTTCTTGCAGGCGCTCGGTGCGGGCGCGGCATCGGTGCTGGCGCGCGCGATTGCCCGCGATGCGCATGGACCGAGCGACGCGGCGCGCGTTTTGTCGATGCTCGCTATCGTCACGTCGATAGGGCCGTTGCTGGCGCCTTTGATTGGCGGGCAATTGTTGCTGCTTGGCGGCTGGCGTGTCGTCTTCGTCGCGCTGACGATTTTTGGCGCGGTCTGCGCCGTTACTGCGTTCTTGCGTGTTCCCGAGACGTGGCCTCGCGAGAAGCGCGCACATGGGGCGGTGCTGCAATCATTCGCCGCGTACGGCACGTTGCTGAAAGACCCCGTCACGTGGGGGCACATGCTGTGTGGCGGCATGGCGTTCGCGTCGATGTTCGCTTACATCACGGCTACGCCGTTTGTTTACATCGAATACTTTCATGTGTCCGCGCAGCATTACGGGTTTCTGTTCGGGCTGAACATCGTGGGCATCATGCTTGGGAATTTCATCAACACGCGGGTTGTCGGGCGTACTGGGCCTTTGCCTGTTATTTCGGCGGCTGCGACCATCAGCTTCGTTGCGTCGCTGTTCGTCGCGCTGATGTGTCTGACAGGGTGGGGCGGATTGTGGTCGATCGTCGCCGGGTTGTTCTTTGTGGTCGGCGTGGTCGGTTTGCTGTCGGCTAATTGCACGACGGATCTCATGCATCGCTATCCGCGGAATGCCGGCGCGGCGGCGGCGGTGTTTGGCGCTATGCAGCTTGCACTCGGCGCTTTGTCCAGTTTTGCCGTTGGGCTCTGGCATGACGGGTCGCCGCAAGGGATGGGGGTTACGATTGCTGTCGCTGGGTCGTTGTGTTTTGTGGGGAGGGGGTTGGTTTTGAGGTGGCATTCGCGGCGTTGAGAGGTTTTCGCGGCGCGGGTTGGGTTGGTGTTCTGGCGCATCTGCTGCGTTTTGTGGTTTGCGCGTCGCCGTTCGGTGTGTCGGTCTTTGCTTTCGCTGGCATCCGCGTTACGTTAGCGTGCTTCAAGCGTCGCCCCTGTGCGGGGCGGCACCTACTTTTCTTTGCCGCCGCAAAGAAAAGTAGGCAAAAGAAAGCGGCTCACACCGCCAGCCCTTGACCTTTGTCCACGGGCCCCCAACGTCCCCACACTTCACACGCCCGTGCCCTTGGTAGTGCCCGTTGCCAACGCTTCGAACAGATGCCTCACCCGCTTCAGGCACCCGTACCCGGGCAAGCGGCAGCGAATGGTATGTGCCGCCCAGGTGGCAAACTGTGTGTAGGTTGTAGCCCCTCACACGTTAGCGCTCTTATCAGAAACACCAATCCTGCTACCCGGTCCGGAGTGATGCGCGTATGGCGCGAAGGCCGACACACAGTTTGCCACCTGGGCGGCGGCAGACTTTCTGGAACGGCGTGCAGTGACGCGGGTATATGAGGCGGGTGAGACGTACAGAGAGAACGTTGGCAACGCACGCGAACCGGTGCGTTGCCATGTGAAGTGCGGGGACGTTGGGGGCCCGTGGGCAAACGTCAAGAATTGGCGGTGTGAGCCGCTTTCTTTTGCCTACTTTTCTTTGCGGCGGCAAAGAAAAGTAGGTGCCGCCCCGCACAGGGGCGATGCGTGAAGCACGCTAACGTAACGCGGATGCCAGCGCAAAAGGCAAAAAAACGAAGAACAACGTGCGCCTCGGCACGACAAACCGCGCAATGCCCACGCTAAAGCCAAAACCAACAAAAAGCACCAACCGCCTACACCGCGAGAACCCCCAACAACGAACCCTCAGCGCCGCAGGCAAAAAAAACCAAAAACCTCAATCCCGCGGCGAAGCCGCCGCCCCATGACTCAGCCAGTCGAGCACAGCCGACGTATCCTCATCCGAGCCCTTGCGGGCCTTAGTCACAGCAGCACTGACCTCAGAAGCCGGCGCGGCGCGGCGAATCGCCACCCCAACCGCAAGAATATCGATCATCAACAGATGCAGAACGCGCGAAATCATCGACAGTTGCGACTCGCGAATCTCGATATGATCCGTCTCCAGCGCAACAGTCGCGCGCTTCGCCAGCGGCGTATTGCTCGAAGTAATCGCAATCACCTTGGCGCCCGCCTGCATGGCGACTTCCAGAACACGCAGCAGTTCCGGCGCACGTCCGGACTTCGACACAGCGACAATCACATCACCCTTACCGAGCAATGCAGCCGACGCCGCCTGCATATAAAGATCGCCGTAGGCAATAGTCGGAATGCCAAACCGGAAGAACTTATAGTGCGCATCCTGCGCGACGATATTCGAGTTGCCGAGCCCATAGAACTCGATGCGCCGCGCGCTGTTCAGCAGATCGATCGCCGCCTCGACGTGCTCGAAGTTCAGATGCTCGCGCAACTGCAAAATCGCCGACACCGTGTTGTCCAGCACCTTCGCGCCGAAGTCCGTCGCCGTATCGCCAAGATGAACCTGGCTGTGCGAGACGGGAATCGTACCCGTCAAACCCGTCGCCAGCTTCAGCTTGAAATCGGACAAGCCCTGGCAGCCCAGTGAACGGCAGAAGCGGATCACCGTCGGCTGGCTCACGTCGGCCTTGCGCGCGATATCGACGATCGGGTCGTTGATGATCGAACGCGGATGATTCAACGCGAGATCCGCGACGCGTCGCTCGGCGGGCGTCAGCGCATCGCGCATCTGGCGAATCCGTTCGAACACCGCTGACGAACTGCCACCCGCACGGTTCGACAACTGCTCCGCGAGAATCGCCGAAACACCGAGAAACGCCGGATACTCCGCCGTGATCACATAAGTCGGCACGTTCTTCAGATACGCCTCGAAGCGGCCCTTCGCCTCGAAGCGCTGGCGGAACGACGAGCGCGCGAACACTTCGCCCAGTCGCGGCACGACGCCGCCGCCAATATAGATGCCGCCCAGTGCGCCAAGCGTCACCGCAATATTGCCGGCGAAGGTGCCGAGAATGCCGCAGAACACATCGATCGTTTCGGCCGCGAGCGCGTCGCCATCAAGGCCTTTCTTCACGATCTCCGATACTTCGAGCGTCGCGGGCACGCGCTTCTTGTCGCGTTGAGCCAGCGCGCGATAAATCACTTCGATACCGGGGCCGGCCGCCACACGCTCGAACGACACATGCGGCCACTTCTTGCGCGCGTACTGCAGCACCAGGTCTTCCCGCTCGTCCATCGGCGCGAACGTCGCGTGGCCGCCTTCGCTGCCGAGCGCGATCCAGCGGTCATCAGCGGGAATCAAACCCGACACGCCCATGCCCGTGCCCGGCCCGAGCAAACCGATCACGCTGTTCTGACGACGCGCGCCGCCGCCCACCTGCACGCGCTGCGCATCGGTGAGACCCGGCAGTGCCATTGCCAAGGCCGTGAAGTCGTTGACGACCAGCAGCGTATCGAAGCCCAGCGCGCGGCGCGTCGCTTCGATCGAAAACGTCCAGTCGTGATTGGTCATGCTCACCTGATCGCCATCGACCGGGTTCGCAATCGCAATCGCCGCATGATTCACGCGTCCGATCTTGCTGTCCTTCAGATACTTCTTGATGACCTCTGCGACACCCGGATAGTCCGCGCAGGGATAGACCAGGACCTGCGTGATTTCGCCAGGACCCGTCTCAAGCGCGAAGCGCGCATTGGTGCCGCCGATGTCGGCAAGCAGCCTCGGTCCGTCGGCGTGCTGGCCCGCACCGGGGACAGTCTTAGTTTGCACACCAGTAGACATCGAGTCTCACTCCCTTGTCGTTCGCCAACGTCGAGATGGCATTTTTTTGTTGGGCGGCTGCGGCGGCATTGAGCACGTCGAGCTTTTTCTGACCGGCGATCAACAGAAACAACCGGTCGATTTTCTTCAAGGCGGACATCGACCAGCTCACGCGCGCATGCGGCGCGGCGCCGGGATGCACGGCGACGAACGGCTCGGCCGTCGAGATCGCGTGATCCCATTCGGGCGCGTCCGCGAAAATCGATGCCGTGTGGCCGTCTTCGCCCATGCCGAGCACGGCGATATCGGGCAGCTGACGATCGCCGCTCGCGACTTCGCCGTTCAGCGCGGCAACGCAGGCGTCGAGCGATTGCGTCGTATCCACGAGCGGAAGAAATGCGGCCTCACGCGCGGCATGCTGCAACAGCGTCTCGCGCACGAGGCGGGCGTTGCTGGCGGCGTCGGTTTCAGGCACCCAGCGGTCGTCGACGAGCGTCACCGCAATGCGCTTCCAGTCGAACGGCTGCGCGGACAGGGTTTGCAGAAACGGACGCGGACTCGTGCCGCCGGACACGGCAAGCGTCGTCGCGCGGGCGCGGGTGGCGCTCGCACGGGCGGCGAGCGACGCATGTAACGCGTCGCCGACCGCCTTCGCCAGCGCGTCGGATTGGGCGCGCGGGTCGTCGAAAGCGTGAAGCTCGATCACTTCTCCTCCATGCTGCTTTCTTTGTTTGATCTGAATTGCTGCGGGGCGACGGCGGTTCCCGATAGAAGCCGGCGTCGACGTGTCCCGCTGCGGCCGCAAACGGTCCTTCGATCCAGGACCAGTGCGGCGATTCATGCTGTGTTCAACCGATACCTTCCTACGGCGCGCTACGAACCGGACATCGATCATCGCAGGACAAAACAAAACGCGCCGCTCAAACGCCACTTACGCCGGTTCAATTCTCTTCTTCGAGCCAGCAGGTGCCGTGCTGCGCAAGCATCGCGCTCGCGGCGGCAGGCCCCCACGTGCCCGCCGCGTAAGGCTTCGGCTTGCCCGACGCGGCCCATTCGTTGAGGATCGGCTCGACCCACTTCCATGCCGCTTCCTGCTCGTCGCGACGCACGAAGAGGGCAAGGCGTCCGTTGATCACGTCGAGCAGCAGACGTTGATACGCCTCCATCTGGCCTTCCTTGAAGAACTGGTCGAAGGCGAGGTCGAGGTGGACGCTCGACAGGTTCATCCCTTCGCCCGGCTTCTTCGCGAGGCAATAGAGGCGAATGGTTTCGTTCGGTTGCAGGCGGATCACCAGACGGTTCGCACCCGCGCGCAACGCCGACGCGCCGAGCGCGGAATGCGGCACCGCGCGGAAATTCACGACTATCTCCGCGACACGATCAGCGAGCCGCTTGCCCGTGCGCAGGAAGAACGGCACGCCCGCCCAGCGCCAGTTTTCGATCTCCACCTTCAGCGCGACAAACGTTTCCGTCGTGCTGTCCGGCTTCACGCCGGGTTCCGTCGCATACGCGGGCACGGACGTGCCGCGAATGACGCCCGCGTGATACTGGCCGCGTACGGCGACCTTGCTGATATCGCGCGGATCGATCGGCTTCAGTGCGCGCAGCACGCGCAGCTTTTCATCGCGGACGGAATCGGAATCCATCGAATGCGGCGGTTCCATCGCGACGATCGAAAGCAGTTGCAGCAAATGGTTCTGCACCATGTCGCGCAACGCGCCCGTATTGTCGTAGAAGTCGCCGCGCGCTTCGACGCCGAGTTCTTCAGCAATCGTGATCTGGATGCTCTCGACCCACTCGCGGCGCCACAGCGGCTCGAACAGCGCATTGCCGAAGCGCAGCGCCAGCAGGTTCTGCACGGGCTCCTTGCCGAGATAGTGGTCGATACGGTAGATCTGCTCTTCGCTGAAGATCTCGCCGACGGCGTCGTTGATCGCATTCGACGAACGCAGATCGTAGCCAAGCGGTTTTTCCAGCACGATGCGCGCATTCTCGTTCAAGCCGACGGACGCCAGCGCATGGCAGATCGGCACGAACAGCGACGGGCCCGTGGCCAGATAAAACACGCGCGTACCGGATTGATCCTGCAGCGCATCGCGCAGCTTGACGAAGTCTTCGGCGCGGCCGAGGTCGAGCTTCACGTACTCGATGCGATCGACAAAGCTCGTCCACGCGTTTTCATCGACGCCGCTCTTCGCGACATGCGCCTTCACGTGTTCATTGACCCATTGCAGATAACTCGCACGGTCTTCCTCATGACGCGCAACGGCAACGATCTTGCCGCCCGCCGCGAGCATGCCTGCACGGTGCGCTTCATACAGAGCAGGGAGAATCTTGCGCATCGACAGATCGCCAGTTCCGCCGAAGAGAACGAAGGTGAAGCTAGAGTCGGTTTGCATGCGTCTCCGTGGGATATCCGATGGGCCTGTAAGGCGCCCGTAGTCCGATAAAATATTTTTTGACACTGAATTGTAGTTTAACTACAATCCAAATCAAGAGGTAACGTGAATTCGATGAAAAAAGCGTGCGGGGCTTGTGAACAAGCGCCTTTTCGCGGGTGCACGTAGCTTCCCTGCATGTTAATGGACAACGCGTTCCGGCATGCGCCAGAGTGCTCTCCGAGTGCGGCGCAGCATGGCGGAGACAGGCGTTTTCAGCGAATGACGTGCGCGGACCACCTCGAGTCTGCAACGCGCCGCAGTCAGAAGGCGGAGCAGGCAAAAATCAAAAGAGGAGACAGTTCTTGCATCGCAAATCACTCATCTCTTGAGCGTCACGCGGCCGAACCTCGGCACGCCGGCACAACCACATCACCATGTGCCTGCCCGACGCTCGACCGTCCATCGCATTGCCTGTTTGACCAACCATCACACCCTGGTGACATCAGGGGCCACTCGTTTTTAGTTCAGGTGTCTGGAGGAGATAAGCAATGAAATTCCGTGCGATCATGGGCGCCCTGTGCGCCGCAGGTCTGATGTGTGGCGTCGCCACGGCACAGGCGGCCGAATCGGTTGAAGTGCTGCACTGGTGGACCTCGGGCGGCGAATCGAAGGCTGTCGGCGTGCTGAAGGACGACCTGCAGAAGCAGGGTTACACGTGGAAGGACTTCGCGGTGGCAGGCGGTGCGGGCGCAGCGGCCATGACGGCACTGAAGACCCAGGTGATCTCGGGTAACGCGCCGAGCGCGGCTCAGATCAAGGGTCCGCTGATCCAGGACTGGGCATCGCAAGGCGTGCTGGTGAACATCGACTCCGTCGCGGGTGACTGGAAGAAGAACCTGCCGCCCGAAATCGACAAGATCATCCACGCAGACGGCCACTACGTCGCGGCGCCGTTCTCGGTGCACCGCGTCAACTGGCTGTACATCAACAAGGCAGCACTCGACAAGGCGGGCGGCAAGGTGCCGACCACGTGGACCGAGTTCTTCGCTGTCGCCGACAAGATGAAGGCAGCCGGCATCCAGCCGATCGCGATGGGCGGCCAGCCGTGGCAAGACCTGACGCTGTGGGAAGACGTCGTGCTGTCGGAAGGCGCGGACTTCTACAAGAAGGCGCTCGTCGACCTCGATCAGAAGACGCTGACCTCGGACAAGATGGTCCAGGTGTTCGACACGGTCCGCAAGATCCAGGGTTACTTCGACAGCGGCCGCACGGGCCGTGACTGGAACCTGGCAACGGCAATGGTCATCAACGGCAAGGCCGGCATGCAGTTCATGGGCGACTGGGCGAAGGGCGAGTTCGCGAACGCGAACAAGAAGTCCGGTTCGGACTATATCTGCGCAGCCGTTCCGGGCACGGAGAAGTCGTACACGTTCAACGTCGACTCGTTCGTGTTCTTCCAGCAGAAGGGCCAAAAGGCAGCAACGCCGGGCCAGCTCGCGCTCGCGAAGACCATCATGAGCCCGGAATTCCAGGAACAGTTCAGCCTGTACAAGGGCTCGATCCCGGTTCGCCTGGGTGTGTCGATGGATAAATTCGACGACTGCGCGAAGAAGTCCTACGCTGATGAACAGACGGCTATCAAGTCGGGCGGCTACGTGCCGTCGCTGGCTCACGGCATGGCTCAGCCGGACGCAGCAGCAGGCGCAATCTCGGACGTCGTGACGAAGTTCATGAACTCGAATCAGGACTCCAAGACGGCCGTTGCTGCACTCGCGAAGGCTGCGAAGACCAAGTAAGGCAGTCGTAGCACAGTTGTAGCAGAACGCCCGGCGCGTATGGCCTTTAACAACCCATGCGCGCCGGACGACGATGGTGCGATGCATGGTGCAATGCATCACCGCGCCTCTGCCGTTCCGGTGTCTTCCCCTGATGCCTGACGGCACAGTTCCAGGAGTCAAGTTGTGACTGCTTCTATTAGCGGAAACGCAAAAGGCACGGCGTCAACAGCACGCGTGTCGCCGATGGCGGCATTGGCCGACCGCTGGATGCCGAAGCTGGTGTTGTCTCCCAGCATTGTTATCAGCCTGGTCTTTGTCTACGGTTTTATTCTCATCACGGGTTATCTGTCGCTGTCTACGTCGCGACTGATGCCGCGTTACGATTTCGCCGGTTTCGACCGGTACGTCGAACTGTTCGATAACGACGTCTGGTGGACGTCGGCGGCGAACCTTGGCTGGTTCGGTATTCCGTTTATCGCGATCTGCGTCGGCCTGGGTCTGTTCCTCGCGATCCTGCTTGATCAGAAGATTCGCAACGAAGGCGCATTGCGTGCGGTGTTCCTGTATCCGATGGCGCTGTCGTTCATCGTGACGGGCACGGCCTGGCAGTGGATTCTGAACCCCGATCTCGGCTTCCAGAAAGTGCTGAACGACTGGGGCTGGACGAGCTTCTCGTTCGGTTGGCTGGGCGACCCCGACAAGGCGATTTTCTGCGTCGTGATCGCGGCCGTGTGGCAATCCACCGGTTTTGTGATGGCGTTGTTCCTCGCCGGCTTGCGTGGTGTGGACAGCGAGATCTTCAAGGCTGCGCAGGTGGATGGCGCGACGCTGCCCACTATCTACCGCAAGATCGTGATTCCGAGCATGCGCCCCGTGTTCTTCTCGGTGCTGCTGATTCTCTGCCACATCACGATCAAGACCTTCGACCTCGTCGTCGCGTTGACGGCGGGCGGTCCGGGCACGTCGTCGTCGCTGCCCGCGATGTTCATGTACACGTTTTCGTTCAACCGTGGGCAACTGGGCGTCGGCGCTGCGTCGTCGATGATGATGCTCGCAACCGTCGTGGCCGTGCTCGTGCCGCTGATGTACCTTGAATCGAGGAGCACGCGCAATGCAGCCTAAGATGAACATCAGCCGCGTTGTCATCTATGCGGCGCTGATTCTGTTTGCGTTGTACTTCCTGTTCCCGCTGTACGTGATGCTGTCGACGTCGTTCAAGGATATCGACCAGCTGCGCAGCGGCAACCTGCTGACGCCGCCGACGCACTGGACCTTCGCGCCGTGGATCAAAGCGTGGAGCGAAGCCTGTACGGGCGTGCGTTGCGAAGGCATGCAGCCGTTCTTCTTCAATTCGGTGAAGATGGTGATTCCGGCCGTGCTGTTGTCGTCGATCATCGGCGCGTTCAACGGTTATGTGCTGACGCACTGGCGTTTCCGCGGCGCGGATGCGTTCTTCACGATGCTGCTGGTCGGCTGCTTCATTCCGTTCCAGGCGATCCTGCTGCCAATGGCGCGCGTGCAAGGCTACTTCGGCCTGTCGAACACGATTGGCGGGCTGGTGCTGGTGCACGTGGTCTACGGTATCGCGTTCACGACGATGTTCTTCCGCAACTTCTACGTGAGCGTGCCGGCGGAACTGGTAAAGGCGGCGCGTATCGACGGTGCGGGGTTCTTCATGATCTTCACGAAGATCATGATGCCGATCTCGCTGCCTATCTTCATGGTGTGCCTGATCTGGCAATTCACGCAGATCTGGAATGACTTCCTGTTCGGTATCGTGTTCTCCGGCGTCGATTCGATGCCGATCACCGTGGCGCTGAACAACCTCGTGAATACGTCGACGGGCGTGAAGGAATACAACGTCGACATGGCGGGCGCGATCATCGCGGCACTGCCGACGCTGCTCGTCTACGTGATCGCCGGCCGCTATTTCGTGCGCGGCCTGACGGCGGGCGCGGTGAAGGGTTAATTTTGTGTAGGCCGCTGCTTGCGCGTTGGCGTGGGCGGCGGTGCTCAACGGTATCCGGCTCGCGTCGCCAGCTAGCGACGCATCCGCAGTACAGAGACTAGAGGATTCACAGCATGGCAAGCCTTTCCATCCGTGACGTGTACAAGACCTACCCGAACGGGGTGCCTGTCCTGAAGGGTGTCAATATCGACATCGAAGACGGTCAGTTCCTGATTCTCGTCGGCGGCTCGGGCTGCGGTAAGTCGACGCTGCTCAACATGATCGCCGGTCTCGAGACCGTGACGAAGGGTGATATTCAGATCGGCGGCAAGACGGTGAACAACCTGTCGCCGAAAGATCGCGATATCGCGATGGTGTTTCAGTCGTACGCGCTGTATCCGTCGATGACGGTGCGCGAGAATATTTCTTTCGGGTTGAATATCCGGAAGGTCGCGAAGGGCGAGCAGGATCAGATTGTGGCTCGTGTTTCCAAATTGCTGCAGATCGAGCATTTGCTGGATCGGAAGCCTGGGCAGTTGTCAGGCGGCCAGCGTCAGCGGGTGGCGATGGGGCGGGCTTTGGCTCGCGATCCGGCTATGTTCTTGTTCGATGAGCCGTTGTCGAACCTCGATGCCAAGCTGCGGATCGAGATGCGCTCGGAAATCAAGCTGCTGCATCAACGCCTGGGTACGACCATCGTTTATGTGACGCACGATCAGATCGAGGCTATGACGCTCGGCGATCGTATTGCCGTCATGAAGGATGGTGTTGTTCAGCAGTTTGGGGCGCCGCAAGAGATCTATGATTCGCCTTCGAATCTGTTTGTGGCTGGGTTTATCGGTGCGCCGCCGATGAACTTCATTCAAGGTAAGGTTGTTGAGCAAGGTTCCGGTGTTGGGCTTGAACTCGATACGGGTGTGAAGCGGTCGGTGCTGAATCTGCCTTTCGATGGCGCTGTGAAGTCGCATATCGGGCAGGATGTGATTTTGGGTCTGCGCCCTGAACGCATTACCGATGCTCGCAATGCTCATAACGCTGACGACGCCAAGCTGCAAGCGATCGACGTTAAGGTCGATGTGATCGAGCCGACTGGACCGGATACGTTGGTGTTTGCGCAGGTGAATGGGAAGCGTATCGTTAGCCGCGTTCACCCGAGCGCAAATCCGCAACCGGATCAAGGCATGTCGCTGATGTTCGATGTTTCTAAGGCGGTTCTGTTTGATCCTAAGACTGAAGCGCGGATTGCTTAAAGGTTAATTGCTGTAGTTGAGTTGTTTTGGGGAAGGCCCCGAGCGTTTAAGATGCGCTCGGGGCCTTCTGGTTTTTGGGGCTCTGGTTTAGCTTGTGCGGGTGAAAGGGCGGTTGGCAGGCAGTCATATACTTTGGATTGCTACCTAAACAAAGGTGGCCGGGTTTGGAAGCCTGCTAGTCGCATCACTGCAAAGGCCCGCGCAAGCGGGTCCGAGCATTTGCCTCAGCACGTCTATGGGCGGGCCGTGGTAGGGGAGCCGCGAGGCTCGCCGGTGTGCGATTCCGGTCTTCCAACCTTGTCATGTGCCCGCTCACCCGTTTGGAAGCGAGTGTCGGGCGGTTCTCTTGTTAGCGGCGATTCTTCAAGAATATGTGGAGTCGCAATAACAGTGATTTCAGAAGACGGCATCGCATCGCGAGTGCCGTCATTCACTTGTGGTCCGTCGCGAAGACTCAAACTGTACGGTTTCTCTCAATGCGGCAACCGCACGTCCAACTTAAACGTCACCAGCCGCGCCACAAGAATGAACCCCGTAGCAATCAAAACGCTGTAGACCGTATCAAAGTTGATGTAATCAAGCAGCAGATAAACCCAACACCCAACCAACGCACAAGTCGCATACGGCCTCGAATCCCGCAAGATCAACGGCACCTCATTACAAATCACATCCCGAATAATCCCGCCGAACACGCCGGTGGCGACACCCATCATCGAAGCCACGAACCAGGGCATCTGTGCATCGAGCGCGAGCGAAGTCCCCGAAATACTAAACAGCCCAAGCCCAACCGCATCCGCCACCAGCAACACGCGCTCATTAAAAACCCGCGTATAAGCCTTCAGCACAAACGGCGCAAAAAACGAGAGAACAAAAATCAGAATCGCATACCACTGATGCTCGACCCAATAGAACGGTCTCCGATCGAGCAAGATATCTCTAACCGTCCCACCGCCAAAAGCCGTCGCCATCGCCACAAGAAAAGTCCCAACGGCATCGAGCCGTCTGGTA
Organism: Paraburkholderia sp. XV; assembly: GCF_020177535.1. NCBI lineage: Bacteria > Pseudomonadati > Pseudomonadota > Betaproteobacteria > Burkholderiales > Burkholderiaceae > Paraburkholderia > Paraburkholderia sp. XV. Next base: position 48,234 of record NZ_JAGUUD010000031.1, read on the forward strand.
CGAGCTTCGATGAACCCTGAGATTGCGTAGGCGAAAATAGCCAGCGCTTCCATGATGGCAAGCGCGAGAGTGAGACGAGGATGCATCGTTGAAAAGCCTTCTCAGACTTTGCTAGACGACGAAGAGGAAGACCCGGAACCAACCGACCCAGGCTGCAACAGCACAAGCACAGCACCCGCGCCCCCATCATGCGCACGCGCCTGAGAAAACGCGATCACTTCTTCCTTCTGCACGAGCCAAGCGCGCACCTTGCCCTTGAGCACGGGTTCTTTCCCAATCGACCCGAGCCCTTTCCCATGAATCACCCGCAAGCACCGCAACCCGCGCTTGCTCGATTCACGAATGAACTCGGACAGCGCCTCACGCGCTTCTTCGCGACGCATCCCATGCAGATCAAGCTGCGCCTGCACAATCCAGGCACCGCGCCGAAGCTTCTTAACGATTTCCTGGCTCACGCCCGGCCGACAATAAGAAAGCGACTCATCGGTGTCGAGCAAGACTTCAGGATCGAACTCATCGGAGATCGCCTCATGCAGCACGGCTTCTTCATCGAGTTTCGTCTGAACGGGGAGAGGCGCGGGCGGCGTACGAGGCACAGTCGCTCGCGGTTTCGCGCCGAGCGGCGCGACTTCGCCGATCTCACGCCGGAACATATCGGCATCGGCAGCCGCCTCACGCGATGCTTGCGCTGCCGCCGCCTTTTGACGTTGAGCGCGTTGAGAAGCGACTTTCAAGGCATCGCGCAGACCGCCAAGCCCAGCCAAGCCAGCACCAGACTCGACCAACGGCTTTTTCGATGAAGCCGAAGCCGAAGACGACCCAGCACCAGACAATGCCGACGAATCATCGTTAGCAGGAGTAGCCGCCGCAATACGCGGCCGTTTCGGTTCGCTCGGATGGGGCAGATTCTTAGGCATAGCGATCAGACGATGATTCGAAGCGGACAACGGACAATCACCCGGCAACCCGGGCGAACACAAAACAAAAAGGGCCGCCGACATCCGCCGCGGCCCTTCCAACGTCAAAACAATCTCAACAACCGCGGCAAACAGGTGTTTGCCGCTATTCTACCGATCCGCGTCCGCCGTTCTGCTGAAACAACCCGGCAAACCCGGACGCGTCAACAACGATCAACGCTCGGCTTCAGCGCTCATCGCGCGCTCGCCGATCGACTCGTGGATGCTTTCCAGATAACGCTGCGCATCCAGCGCGGCCATACAACCCGTGCCTGCGCTCGTGATCGCCTGACGGTACACATGATCCTGCACGTCGCCTGCCGCGAACACGCCCGGCACGCTCGTGCCCGTTGCATTGCCCGTCAAGCCGCCGTTCGTGATGATGTAGCCGTTCTTCATCTCCAGCTGGCCTTCGAAGATATCCGTATTCGGCTTGTGGCCGATTGCGACGAACAGACCTTGCAGTTCGATATCCGTGGTCGCGCCCGTCTTCACATCCTTGATGCGCAGACCGTTGACGCCGCCGTCATCGCCCTTCACTTCGTCGAGCGTGTGGTTCCACTTGATCTCGACGACGCCTTCCTTTTCCTTCTCCAGCAGACGGTCGATCAGGATCGGCTCGGCGCGGAACTTGTCGCGGCGGTGGATCACCGTGACCTTCTTCGCGATGCCCGCGAGATACAGCGCTTCTTCCACCGCCGTATTGCCGCCGCCGACCACGGCGACGTGCTGCTGCTTGTAGAAGAAGCCGTCGCAGGTCGCGCATGCCGACACGCCGCGGCCCATGAACAGTTCTTCCGACGGCAGGCCGAGATATTGCGCCGACGCGCCCGTCGCGATGATCAGCGAATCGCACGTGTACTCGCCCGAATCGCCGATCAGGCGGATCGGCTTCTCGTCGAGCTTGGCCGTGTGGATGTGGTCGAAGATGATTTCGGTGTTGAAGCGCTCGGCGTGTTCGAGGAAGCGCGCCATCAGTTCCGGACCTTGCACGCCGTTGGCGTCGGCGGGCCAGTTTTCGACGTCCGTCGTGGTCATCAGCTGGCCGCCTTGCGCGAGGCCCGTGACGAGCACGGGCGACAGGTTGGCGCGCGCCGCATAGACGGCCGCCGTGTAACCGGCAGGGCCGGAACCGAGAATCAGAACCTTCGCGTGTTTGGTCGGGGAAGCTGGCATGATCGAAATCCGTAAAAAGCGTCGGTCGGCGGCTGAAACACGGCTGCCATGACCGGCGGTACTGGCGTCGAGCCGGAAAACCTGCTTGACACGTTAGATGGGTATCAGCGCCGTATTATAAAGGGCGGGGCTGGCGGCTGCTTCATGAAGCTTTACGATCAAACCGATAGTCGACGCCGACCGCCTAACCCCTGTTTCAGCACCAAAACCGGCCCAAAACGCCCGCGTTTTGCCCCAAAACGTATGGGAATTACGACATTCCTGGCCGTTCGGCCAACGTTACTGTCATTTACAGCCTTGCACGCAACAGTGCGTTTACAATAGTCGCCGACGAACGACAGGCGGCTTGCCGGCAGGATTCGGCTCAACGCGTCGGCACCGGGATCGGTCCCGACGGTGAATTGAAGGGCAACGGGAACCGGCCCCGCGAGGACCGGCACCTGAAACCGCTGCAGGCCGCACACGCAACAGGCTCAATGGCAAAAGCTCCCTATTCCGCGAACGCGCAGGCATTGCCTCATCGCATGTCGCGCCTTTTCACCGAAATCCGCTGGATTCTTCAGGTGGCGCTCGGCGTTTTCCTCGTGATGGCGCTGATCAGCTACAGCCGCCGCGACCCAAGCTGGACACACGCAGCGCAGGTCGATCACATCTCGAACTGGGCCGGCCGCGTCGGCGCCTGGACCTCCGACATCTTCCTTCTGCTTTTCGGCCTGTCCGCCTGGTGGTGGATCGTGCTGATCGCGCGCCGCATTTCGGCGAATTACAAGCGCATCACGCGTCACGAAGAACCCGACGAAGACGCGCCGCGCGACCACAGCTGGCTCGCAGACGTGTTCGCGTTCGTACTGGTGCTGCTCGCCTGCGACGGCATCGAGGCGCTGCGCATGTGGTCGCTGAAAGTGCAGTTGCCGCGCGCGCCGGGCGGCGTGGTCGGCGAGGCGGTCGCGAAGGGTGTCTCGCATGCGCTCGGCTTCACGGGCGGCACGCTGGCGCTGCTGATCGCGCTGGGCATTGGCTTGTCGCTGTACTTCCGCTTCTCGTGGTTGTCGGTGTGCGAGCGGGTTGGCGATTCGATCATCAACGGTGTCACGCTGGCCAAGCTGCGCCGTGAAGCGGGCCGCGACCGCAAGCTCGGCGAAGCGGCTGCCGTGAAGCGCGAAGGCAAGGTCGTGCAGAGCCGCGTGAAGATCGAAGAGCACGAGCCCGTCGTGATCGTGCCGCCCGTGACGAAACCGGAGAAGTCCGAGCGCGTCGAGAAAGAACGCCAGGTGCCGCTCTTCGACAGCTTGCCCGGCGATTCCACGCTGCCGGCCATTTCGCTGCTCGATCCCGCGCCCGCATCGCAAGAAACCATTTCCGCCGATACGCTCGAATTCACCTCGCGCCTCATTGAGAAGAAGCTGAAGGATTTCGGCGTCGATGTGAGCGTGGTTGCGGCTTATCCCGGTCCTGTGGTCACGCGTTACGAAATCGAACCGGCTATTGGCGTGAAGGGCAGCCAGATCGTGAACCTCGCGAAGGACCTGGCGCGCTCGCTGTCGCTAACGTCGATTCGTGTGGTCGAAACGATTCCGGGCAAGAATTTCATGGCGCTCGAACTGCCGAACCAGCGTCGTCAGACGGTGCGGCTGTCTGAGATTCTCGGCTCGGCCGTCTATGCCGACGCCGGCTCGCCGCTGACGATGGGTCTCGGCAAGGACATCGGCGGCAAGCCGGTGTGCGCGGACCTCGCGAAGATGCCGCACTTGCTGGTTGCGGGTACGACGGGTTCGGGCAAATCGGTCGGTATCAACGCGATGATTCTCTCGCTCTTGTATAAGGCGAGCGCGGATCAGGTGCGAATGATCCTGATCGATCCGAAGATGCTCGAAATGAGCGTCTACGAGGGCATTCCGCATCTGCTGTGTCCTGTCGTCACGGACATGCGTCAGGCCGGTCACGCGCTGAACTGGACCGTCGCCGAAATGGAACGACGCTACAAGCTGATGAGCAAGCTCGGCGTGCGAAACCTCGCGGGCTTCAACAACAAGATCGACGAAGCCACGAAGCGCGAGGAGAAGATTCCGAATCCGTTCAGCCTGACACCGGACGAACCGGAACCGCTGTCGCGTCTGCCGCATATCGTCGTCGTGATCGACGAACTGGCTGACCTGATGATGGTGGTCGGCAAGAAGGTTGAAGAACTGATCGCACGTATCGCCCAGAAGGCGCGCGCGGCGGGCATCCACCTGATTCTCGCGACACAGCGTCCGTCCGTCGACGTCATCACCGGCCTCATCAAGGCCAACGTGCCCACACGGATGGCGTTCCAGGTGTCGTCGAAGATCGACTCGCGCACGATTCTCGATCAACAGGGCGCGGAATCGCTGCTCGGCATGGGCGACATGCTGTATCTGCCGCCGGGCTCCGGTCTGCCCGTTCGCGTGCATGGCGCGTTCGTGTCCGACGACGAAGTGCATCGCGTCGTCGAGAAACTCAAGGAACAGGGCGAGCCGAACTATATCGAAGGGCTGCTCGAAGGCGGCGTGTCGGGCGAAGGCGACGAAGGCTCGGCAGACGCGTCGGGAACTGGCTCGGGCGGCGGCGAGTCCGACCCTCTGTACGATCAGGCGGTCGAAATCGTCGTCAAGAACCGCCGCGCGTCGATCTCGCTCGTGCAGCGGCATCTGCGCATCGGCTACAACCGCGCCGCGCGTCTGCTCGAACAGATGGAGCAGTCGGGGCTGGTGTCGGCGATGTCGTCGAACGGCAACCGCGAAATTCTGGTGCCGGCGCGCGAGACGGATTGATATCCGGCGTTCCACATGCGACTGATGACGGACAGCGGCACGCGTCGAGCGCTGCCGCTGCTCTGATTCACACACGCTTCGGTCTGGTTAAGGGAGAAAACAATATGCTGCAAATCGTTGGGTCTAAGACCCGTCTTGGCAATTTGATGCGCACGCTGGCTTTCGGCGCGTCGATGCTCGTCGCGTCGCATGCATTCGCAGGCGGTACGGACCAACTTAAGCAGTTCGTGTCGCAAGTCCATTCGGCGCGCGGCGAATTCGTGCAAACGGAAGTGCGGGCGCCGAGCAACGCGCAGCAGCAGGCGAGCGGCGTGCTGTCGACGCAGAACGCGTCGCAGAACAAGGTGTCGAGTGGCACGTTCACGTTCGCGCGTCCGGGCAAATTCATCTGGGCGTATGAGAAACCGTACGCGCAACTGCTGCAGGCCGACGGCGACAAGCTCTACGTCTACGACAAAGACCTGAACCAGGTGACCGTGCGCAAGCTGGGCGGCGCGCTCGGCGCGAGTCCGGCGGCGATCCTGTTCGGCAGCAACGATCTCGACAAGAACTTCAACCTGAAGGACGCGGGCGTGAAGGCGGGCATCGACTGGCTCGAACTGATTCCGAAGTCGAAGGACACGCAATTCCAGCGCGTCGGCATCGGTTTTCGTGACGGCAACCTCGAAGCAATGGAGTTACACGACGTGTTCGGCAACGTGACGCTGCTGAAATTCTCGAACATCCAGAAGAACCCGCCGCTACCCGCCGACGCATTCAAGTTCACGGTGCCGAAGGGCGCCGACGTGATCAACGGCTAAGCGTCTCGTTCACGCCTGAAGGCCGGGCGACGGATGCGCGGCCTTCATATCGTCGATAAACGCATCGACGATTTCCGTCCGGTGCTGCCGCATGCGCGTGACCATGTGAAACGCGACGCGGTAGCCCATCTGCTGCGGGTTCAGCGCGGCGAGCAAACCTTCCTTCACATACGGCGCGGCGAAATGCCCCGGCAGATAGCCGAGGTGATGTCCCGACAGCACGAGCATCGCGACGGCTTCCATGTTGTCGGCAACGGCGGTGACGTTGTGCGGCGTCGTCGACGCTTCGGCTTCGGGCAGCGGATAACTGCGCCACGCCCATTCATGCTGTGCGGCGTCGGCGGGGGAAACATTGCCCGCCTGGGAGAAAAGCGGATGCCCCTTCGCGCAATACGCAAGCTGTTCCTCGGAGAAAATCTCCGTGTACTCAAGCGACGGCACGCGATGCCAGAAATATCCGATGCCGATCTGAATCCGTCCGCTCAGCAGCAATTCTTCGAGTTCGCCCGGCGAGCGCACGAGAATTGAGAAACGCACAGATTCGTCTCGGGCGCGGAAGCGGGCAATGGCATCGCTGATTCGCGCGCTTTCCGACACCGGCGTGTGTCCAATCATCCCGATTCCGAGTGTTCCGACCAGCTTTCGTCCGACGTTTCGCGCCTGCGCGCCGAACGCATCGACGGCGGAAAGCAGCGCGCGCGCCGCTTCGACAAACTGTTCGCCTCGCGCGGTCAGGCTAAATCCGCTGCGCCCGCGCTCGCACAGCCGGTAACCCAGGCGGGTTTCGAGCGTCGATAGTTGGGTGCTGATCGTAGATTGACCTACATTCAAGGTAGCCTGCGCGGGCGAAACGCCGCCCGCGTCCACAATGGCGAGGAATACGCGGATCAGGCGAAGGTCTAGATCGGTGAGTTGCGAGAACATACGGCAGAATACATCGGTGCGAATCGATGTGAAGTTTTTTCTGTTGGCATTTTATCTTCGCCGGAACTGCACAAAAATAAGAAATGCCCCGGCCCCGCGCGCCTTGCGGCGGCTGGATCCAACGCTTTTATAAGACACTGTGCCTTTCATTGGCGAACCACGATGAATACTTCTTCGAATTTCGTTTCCCCGGACCTCACTGAGCGGCCGCAGCCTCTGTCGGGCAACGCGATGCCGCGCTCGGGCGGGATCGCCACCATGATGCGGCTGCCCAATGTCGGGTCGGCGGAAGGGCTCGACGTGTGTTTCGTCGGCGTGCCGTTCGATCTGGGGACGTCGAACCGCACGGGCGCGCGCTTCGGCCCGCGTCAGATTCGCGCGGAATCGGTGCTGCTGCGCCCGTACAACATGGCGACGCGCGCCGCGCCGTTCGACTCGTTGCGCGTGGCCGATATCGGAGACGTTGCGATCAATCCGTATAACCTGCTGGATTCGATCGGCCGGATTGAGCGCGCTTACGACGAAATCCTGCAACACGGCGCGAAGCCGATCACGCTGGGCGGCGATCACACGATCGCGCTGCCGATCCTGCGCGCCATTCATCGCAAGTACGGCAAGGTCGGTCTGATTCACGTCGACGCGCACGCGGACGTCAACGACACGATGATGGGCGAAAAGATCGCGCACGGCACGCCGTTCCGCCGTGCGGTCGAAGAGGGCCTGCTGGATTGCGACCGGGTCGTGCAGATCGGTCTGCGCGGCACGGGTTACGCGGCGGAGGACTTCGACTGGTGCCGCGATCAAGGCTTCCAGGTCGTGCAGGCCGAGGCGTGCTGGAATCAATCGCTGGTGCCGCTGATGTCGCGCGTGCGCGAGCAGATGGGCGACGGCCCCGTCTATATCACGTTCGATATCGACGGTATCGATCCCGCCTTCGCGCCGGGCACGGGCACGCCGGAGATCGCGGGTCTGACGGTGCCGCAGGCGCTCGAAATCATTCGCGGCGCGCGCGGCCTGAATATCGTCGGCTGCGATCTGGTGGAAGTCGCGCCGCCGTACGATCCGTTCGGCACCACGGCGCTGCTTGGCGCGAATCTCGCGTTTGAACTGCTGTGTGTGCTGCCGGGCGTCGAATACCGGCCGGCTACGCGGTAAGTCATCCCGCTTTCAGGCGCCTGCATGGCGCCGCATGCAGCAGCAGGAGGGTTCGCGGCATCGCACAAGACAACGCCCATAACGTCCGTTATGGGCGTTGTGCTTTCTGATCGCCGCGCGCCGCAATTCGGCGATCCGCCAGCATTTTTAAGACTAGTGAGCTAGAGACTGACTGCCCGCAACGGTACGCTGCAAGGGGTTCCGGCGCGCTTTCCACCGAAATTCTTGGATAAATCGTAAAGACGCGCCCCCCGAGTGCTTTATCTCAATACGTCTCTCGCAGGGTAAGTCATGCACGGCGATTTTCAGAATTCCGAGGCCGCAGTCGATCACTTTTCAGCCGCGGTCTCGCTTTACGGCAAGGCCAGGTTCAACGAAGCGTTGGCTGTGCTCGAACCGCTGTTGACGATGCAACCCGCTGACCCGCAGTTTCTCAACCTGGCCGCCGCATGCTGCTTGTCGCTGGATCGTCTGGGCGATGCGCAGACGTATTGGCGTCGCGCGATCGCCGTCAAGCCGGATTACTGCGATGCACACAACAACCTGGGCGTCGCGCTTAAGGAACTGGGTCGTCTGGACGAAGCCGAGGCGTGCTTTCGCAACGCGCTGGCCATCACGCCGAAGCACGCGGGTGCTTATGTGAACCTCGGGCGGCTCTATGCAGAACTCGGCCGTCCGCACGAGTCAGAATCCGCTTATCTGCATGCGCTCGAACTTCAGCCTGGCAACGGCGATGCTTATGTGAATCTTGGCGTGCTGTACCAGGATCAGATGCGCGTTACCGAAGCAGAGGCCGCGTATAAACGCGCGCTGGCTGCCAATCGGAGCGACGTCAGCGCGCACTTCAACCTGGGCGTCGTGCTCAAGATGCAGCATCGCTTCGTCGAAGCGGAAGCCTCATACCGTCGAGCGCTCGCGCTTCAGCCTGATTACTACGAGGTGAAGATCAACCTCGCGCATCTGCTGCTCAACGTGGGGCGTCTGGAAGAAGGGTGGGCGCTGTTCGAAACGCGTTACGATCCCGCGTGGCCGCAGCGCAAGATTGCTCCGCCGCCCGTCGAATTTCCGATCTGGCAAGGCGAGCCGCTCGCTGGCAAGTCGTTGCTCGTGTGGCCCGAGCAGGGACACGGCGACAGCCCCCAGTTCTGCCGCTATCTGCCGATGCTCAAGGCGCGCGGGCTCGCCACGCTGAGCATCGCGTGTTCGCCTGCATTGCAGAGTCTGTTCGAGACGATCGAAGGCGTGGACGCGTGCATTCCGCTGGACGATGAGCATGACATTCCGTCACACGATTTCGTGTGTCTGATGATGAGCCTGCCGCATCGTCTGGGCACGACGCTCGCGACCATTCCGGGCGCGACGCCTTACCTGCGGGTGCCGCCGGCGCGTGCGGCGAGATGGCAGGGGCATGTGCCCGGCGGCGACGTCAAGGTAGGGCTCGTATGGGCCGGCGATCCGCGCCCCGATCAACCGGCAATCAACGCGGTCGACCGCCGCCGTTCTCTCGATGCCCGCGCGTATCTGCCCTTGCTGCGCGTGCCGGGCATTACGTTCATCAGCCTGCAAAAGGGCAGGACGACGCAACCGCAAATCGACGCGCTGCCGCCGGAACTCCGCCCGTTCGATCCGATGTGCGCCGTGCAAGACTTCGCCGACACGGCGGCGCTGATCGAGCAACTGGACCTCGTGATTACCGTCGACACATCGATCGCGCATCTGGCGGGCGCGCTCAACAAGCCGACGTGGATTCTGTCGCGCTACGACGGTTGCTGGCGCTGGCTGCATGAGCGTGACGACACGCCTTGGTATCCGAACGCGCGGCTGTTTCGTCAGACGCGTCCTGGTCAATGGGACGATGTGATTGAACGCGTCGCGCAGCAACTCAGACTCTTTGCAGAGCAGTCTGCGGCTGCAAGCACGACGACGTTGGACGAACGGTTTCTGGCAGCCGTCGACTGCTATGAAAACAAACGCTTCGAAGCGGGCCTCGCGCTGCTGAAACCGTCGATCGAATCGTATCGAGCCGACGCGCGCATAACGAATCTCGCTGCCGGTTGCTCGCTTGAACTCGGCCGCGCATCCGACGCAGAGGCTTATCTGCGTCGCACGATTCAGAAAGATCCGACGCATTCCGATGCGTACAACAACCTCGGCGTCGTGCTGCGCCAGCTTGGACGTCCCGGCGAAGCGGAGCAGGCGCACAAACAAGCCATCGAGACGGACCCTGAGCACGCGGGCGCGTATATCAATCTCGCCCGGTTGCTGGAGTCGCTGGGGCGCGTGGACGAAGCGGAAGCTGCCTATCGACGCGGCCTCGATCTCAATCCGGACCACGCCGAGACGCACAACAATCTTGGCGCGATGCTCCAGGCTCAGGGCCGCCTGCCGGAAGCCGGGATGTGCTACCGGCGCTCGCTTGCCATCAAGCCTGATCTTCCTAACGCATGCTTCAACCTGGGTATCGTGCTTCAGACGCAAAAGCAGTATCGCGAGGCCGAAGGGCTTTATCGCCAAGCGCTTCAGTGCAAGCCCGAGATGCTCGAAGCCAGGTTGAACCTCGCGCATCTGTTGCTCGCGACGGGGCAATTCGTCGAAGGCTGGCAACTTTTCGAATGCCGTTACGACGACGCATGGAAAGCCGACTTCGTCAGGCGCCCGGCGCTACCGTTCGTGCAATGGCAAGGCGAAGCGCTCGAAGGGAAATCCATTGTCGTGTGGCCAGAGCAGGGTTACGGCGACACGCTCCAGTTTTGCCGCTATTTCCCGATGCTCAAGCGCCTCGGCGCCACGAAAGTGACCGTCGCGTGCCAGCCGGGGATGCGGCGCCTGATCGAACGGATGACGGGCGTGGATGCATGCATTCCGAACGATCCGCACGTCACGCCGCCTCATGATTACTGGTGTCTGACGATGAGCCTGCCGCATCGGATGGGCACGACGCTCGATAGCATTCCGGCGTCGCTGCCGTATCTGAGCGTGCCGCCGGATTGCCGGTCGCGCTGGGAAGGGCTGCTGCCGGAAGGTCCGAAAGTCGGCCTCGTATGGGCCGGCGATCCGCGTCCACACCAGCCTTCCGCCAGCGAAGTCGACGCTCGCCGTTCGCTCGATGCCCGCGCCTATCTGCCATTGCTGCGCGTGCCGGGCATCACTTTCGTGAGCCTGCAAAAAGGCAAGACCACGCAGCCGCAAATCGACACGCTGCCGCCTGAACTGCGTCCGCTCGATCCGATGCACGACGTGCAGGATTTCGCCGACACGGCGGCGATCATCGAGCAACTGGACCTCGTGATTACCGTCGACACATCGATCGCGCATCTGGCGGGCGCGCTGAACAGGCCGACGTGGATTCTGTCGCGCTACGACGGTTGCTGGCGCTGGCTGCACGATCGCGACGATACGCCGTGGTATCCCCGTACGCGACTGTTCCGTCAGACGCAGCCAGGCAATTGGGAAGAAGTGATAGAGCGCGTGAGAATTGCGCTCGGGCAATGGCCGGCGCGCGAACGCACGCCGGCCTGAAGCAGCGAGGCGCTTAAGCGTAGGCCTGCTTGCGCGTCGACACCAGTGCGAGATAACAGAGCGCGCCGATCACCAACGCCGGCAGCGTCGCGCCGAGATTCGGCAGCCACTGGTTGATCGCCTGATACGCGGCGATGCCGACCGCCCACGCGATGAATGCGCTCACGTGCCAACCGCCCGAGAAGCCGTAGCGGCCTTGCGTATCGGCGAGCGCGGCGGCTTCGATGCGCCGCTTGCGCACGATGAAGTGATCGACCAGCACCACGCCGAACAGCGGCGCGAACACCGAACCGATCAGCAGCAGGAAGTTCTGGTACTTCGCCATCGGCACGATCAGCGCGATCAGCGTGCACAGCGCGCCGAACGCAGCGGACAGCAGCGGCACGCTCGCGCGCGTCCAGAACGTACCCGTCGAGACAGCCGCCGAGTGCACATCGGCAAACGCATTGTCGATTTCATCGATCAACACCAGCAGCAGCGCGAGGCCGCCGCCCGCCTGCGCGAGCGCCGTCGTCAGCAGCGCGTCGCCGCCGCCCGCCGCAAGGCCGTACACCGCGCCGAGCGCGTAGAACCAGATATTCGCAATGCCGTAGCCGAGAATCGTGCCGCGGAACGTCTCGCCCGCCTTACGGCCGAAGCGCGTGTAGTCGGCGATCAGCGGCAGCCATGACAGCGGCATCGCGACCACCAGATCCACGGCGCCGCCGAACGGCATCTCGCCATTGCCCGGACGGCGCATCAGCGCGCCGAGATCGTGCTGCGCGAGAACGGCATAGGTGAGCCACGCGGCGCCCGCCAGCAACAGCCAGATGCCCCACGAGCGCAGAAAGCGCCGCACGAACGAAAGCGGGCCGCTGATCGCGAGCAGCGTGGCGAGCACGCCGAAGATCACCGTCCAGATCAGCGGCGCCGAGAAGCCGAACGCCTGCTTCGACAGCGCATCGGCGGAATCGCGCATCACGATCACTTCGAACGAGCCCCATCCGACCAGCTGGATCATGTTCAGCACGGCGGGAATCGACGCGCCGCGCACGCCCAGCGTCGGGCGCAGCGACGACATCGCGGCCAGCCCCGTGTCCGTGCCGATCACGCCCGCGAGCGCGAGCAGCACGACGCCGATCACGCTGCCGATCAGGATCGCCAGCAACGCGTGCGGCAACGACAGGCCGGGCACCAGCAGCGCGCCCGCCTGCGCGACCAGCAGCCCGATGCCGAGCGAAAACCATAGCGCGAACGCGTCGCCCGTCTTGAACGCGCGGCGCGAGTCCGGCACCGGCGTGAGCGGCGCGTAGGTCGAGCCGGACTCGCCGGCGATTGGATCCTGAACCATCGAAATTTTCCTGTCTGTCTGTCGTTGTCGTGTCGGCCGTGCGTGCGTTCGGCCTTCTTGTCCGGCTCGTGCGGTACGCGTCTTGCGGACCGCCCATCAGAAACAGCCTATAACGTTCGCCGCGGGCCTCGCCACGCGGCGGCTGTCATAATGCACAACTCTGCATGCGCCGCAGCCCGCCGGATGACGGTTTCGCGCGGTTGCATGCCGTTCAGGGCCAGGCCGTCGCGCGCCCGGTGCTGCATGCTATGCATCGTGACGGTTTATACCCGAAAAGCCGAGATTATCCTCAAAACGCCATGTTCGAAGAAACCCGCGCCAATGTTCCGCTCGCCGAGCGCCTGCGGCCCCGCACCATAGATGATGTCATCGGGCAAAAGCATCTGCTCGGCCCGAACAAGCCGCTGCGCGTCGCGTTCGAGTCAGGCGAAGCGCACTCGATGATCCTCTGGGGCCCGCCGGGCGTCGGCAAGACCACGCTCGCGCGGCTGATGGCCGACGCGTTCGACGCACAGTTCATCGCGCTGTCGGCGGTGCTGTCGGGCGTGAAGGATATCCGCGAAGCCGTTGAAACCGCGCAGATCCATCGCGCCAACGGTCATCAGACGCTCGTGTTCGTCGACGAGGTGCATCGCTTCAACAAGAGCCAGCAAGACGCGTTCTTGCCGCACGTCGAGTCGGGGCTGTTCGTGTTTGTCGGCGCGACCACGGAAAATCCCTCGTTCGAGGTGAACAGCGCGTTGTTGTCGCGGGCCGCCGTCTACGTGCTCAAGAGCCTCGACGCCGACGAGCAGCGCGAACTGCTGGACCGCGCGCAGAAGGAACTGGGCGGCTTCACCTTTACGGACGAAGCGCGCGACGCCTTGATCGGTTCCGCGGACGGCGACGGCCGCAAGCTGCTCAACAATATGGAAATCGTCGCGCGCGCGGCGGCGCAGCAGAAAAAGACGGACATCGACGGCGAACTGCTCGCCAGCGCGCTGTCGGAAAACCTGCGCCGCTTCGATAAAGGCGGCGACGCGTTCTACGACCAGATCAGCGCCTTGCACAAGTCGGTGCGCGGCAGCAATCCAGACGGCGCGCTGTACTGGTTCTGCCGCATGCTCGACGGCGGCGCCGACGCGCGCTACCTGGCGCGGCGCATCGTGCGGATGGCGTGGGAAGACATTGGCCTTGCCGATCCGCGCGCCGCGCGCATCGCGCTCGACGCCGCCGAAACGTACGAACGCCTCGGCACGCCTGAAGGCGAACTGGCGCTTGCGCAGGCAGTGATCTATCTGGCTGTCGCGCCGAAGTCGAACGCGGGCTACAACGCCTACAACCAGGCGCGCAGCTTTGTCGGCAAAGACCAGTCGCGCGCCGTGCCCGTCCATCTGCGCAACGCGCCGACGAAATTGATGAAGGAACTCGGCTACGGCCACGAATACCGCTACGCGCACGACGAACCTGACGCCTACGCCGCGGGCGAAACGTATCTGCCCGATGGCATGCGCGATCCGAACTGGTATCAGCCAACGCCGCGCGGGCTCGAAGGCAAGATCGGCGAGAAGCTGTCGCGCCTTGCCGACCTCGATGCGCAATGGCGCAGCGAGAACCGGAAGAAAAGCTGAGCCGCGCGTTGCGCCTGACCCGACAATGCCGCCGGCCAGCCGCGCCGGTGCGCTAAAATCGCCCATTCATACAACGAACTGTCGCCCCTTCCCATGCTTGACATCCAGCTGCTGCGCAAAGACATCGACGGCGTCGCGAAACGCCTCGCCGATCGCGGCTACACCCTCGACGTCGCGGCTTTCTCCGCGCTCGAAGCCGAACGCCGTGCCATCCAGACCCGTACCGAAGAGCTGCAGGCAAAGCGCAACAGTCTGTCGAAGCAGATCGGCGCGATGAAAGGGCGGGGCGAGGACACGTCGGCGGTGATGGCCGAAGTGGGCGGACTCGGCGACGAGATGAAGGCGTCGGCGGCGCAACTGGAAGACATCCAGACGCGTCTGTCCGACCTGCTGCTCGGCGTACCGAATCTGCCGCACGAAAGCGTTCCCGTCGGCAACGACGAAGCGGGGAACGTCGAAGTGCGCCGCTGGGGCACGCCGCGTGAGTTCGATTTCGAGGTGAAGGATCACGTCGACGTCGGCACGCCGCTCGGTCTCGATTTCGAGACGGGCGCGAAGCTGTCGGGCGCGCGCTTCACGATGTTGCGCGGACAGATCGCGCGTCTGCACCGTGCGCTCGCGCAGTTCATGATCGACACGCACACGCAGCAGCACGGCTACACGGAAATCTACACGCCGTACATCGTCAATCCTGAAATCCTGTTCGGCACGGGCCAGTTGCCCAAGTTCGCCGACGACATGTTCCGCGTCGAAAAGGGTGGTGGCGAAAACACGGTCACGCAGTATCTGATCTCGACGTCGGAAATCTCGCTGACTAACACGGTGCGCGAGAGCATCGTCGATGCAAACGAACTGCCTATCAAGCTCACGGCGCATTCGCCGTGTTTCCGCTCGGAAGCAGGGTCGTACGGCCGCGACACGCGCGGCATGATCCGTCAGCATCAGTTCGACAAGGTCGAGATGGTGCAGGTGGTTGCGCCGGAAACGTCGTATGACGCGCTGGAGCAGATGGTCACGCACGCGGAGACGATCCTGCAGAAGCTCGAACTGCCGTATCGCGTGATCACGCTGTGCACGGGCGACATGGGCTTCTCGGCGACGAAGACCTACGACCTCGAAGTGTGGCTGCCGGCACAGAACACCTATCGCGAGATTTCGAGCTGTTCGAACACGGAAGCGTTCCAGGCGCGCCGGATGCAGGCGCGCTTTCGCAATGCGCAGGGCAAGCCCGAGCTCGTGCATACGCTCAACGGCTCCGGTTTGGCGGTCGGCCGGACGCTCGTCGCGGTGTTGGAGAACTTCCAGAACGCGGACGGCTCGGTAACGGTGCCGGCGGCGTTGCGGCCGTATCTGGGTGGCGTCGAACGCCTGGAAGTGAAGGCGGCAGCCTGAGCGAAGTTGGTCTGTTCGGATCGATCCAAGTCCTCTTCAAGTTTCTGCGAAAAAGGGCTTGGAATTCGAAAACAGCTGTTCTATAATCTTCGTCTCACGCAAGCAGCGACCCGCTTAGTGTGACGTGACAAGACCACTTGCTGGTAAGTCAAAGAATCTGGAAAGGTGGCAGAGTGGTCGAATGCGCCGGACTCGAAATCCGGTGTACAGTTATGCTGTACCGTGGGTTCGAATCCCACCCTTTCCGCCAGATGCAAAGCAAAACAGGCCCTTCGGGGCCTGTTTTCGTTTGGGCGGTTCTTTTAAGAGCCGGCATCGTCAATAGGCGAAGCGGGGCGTCGCAATTTACAACGCATTCGCGCTACGCACACGCCTTTGCGCTTCGTCTTTTGCACGGGTGCATTGGCGCATGTTCTCCCGCGCATGGAGCGTCGCTCAAGCGCCGCGGGCGTCTGACTATTCTCCACCGCTTGCCCGCCGTTCCATTGGTATGGTTGTTGCGCCGTATGGACCATCTGTCAACCATGATGGAGTCCACAATGACGAACCCCAAGGCAGAAGAGACCACCGAGCCCAGAGACCCGGCCGAAATTCCGCCCAACGAACTCAACAAGCCGATCGGCGATGCAATTCCCACACCCATCGAGCCAGGCCTCGATCAGCCATTGCCAGAAAAGCCAAAGACAGACGATACGAATCCGGCCGAGCCGATAGGCGACGACGACCCGCCGCCGGGCGTTCCGCCGCCAGGCTCGTCCGATTTTGCCTGAGTGCCAGGCGCGACGTCAGATCCCAAAGCAGCCCGAGATATTTAAATACACCTAGGATTATTTCGGGTTGCGCATCAAACCCTGCCATTAAAACGCTTGCTTCAATAAGCATTGCCCGACAAGGCCAATGCGAAAACTGACGACTGCAAGTAGTTTTTCGTTAATGACCGCCGTGAAGCTTTACTAAGCCTTACTTTCTGCCTAGGATGAAGTTGCATTTTTTTCCTCCTGTTGATGCGGAAGAGTGAAGAATCGACCGCGATAATTAACGAAAAATGATATTGAATATTCGCAGTCCATATGAAGATTCCATTGTTTTATCAACGGCGATTACATTGCCTTTTGTTTGCAGCACATCATTAAGCTCGTCGGTCGACGAGATGCATCACAACAAGACGTTGTCACGGTTTCATGCGTAGAGGCAGAGGCGTCGCGCGCCCGATTCGCGCGCCGTCGCCCGGTTGCGTTGCTAACAACAATGAAGGCGCGCGCACGTGGTCGTCGCGGTTCGAGTGCGAACGTCTTGAGGAACGGTAAGCCATGCACATCGCTATTTCTGCTTTGACAGTCGCGGTGGCTGCAATCGTTGTCTGGTGGTCGCTGCATCCGCGCCGTATCGCGCCGCAGCGCGCAGGGACATTCGTGCATATGCGCAACGGGGTGTCAGCATCGACGATGCTCCATCGCGTGACGAATCAGATTGCGCGCAGCAGAACCTTGCAAGGCGCAGGCGCTTTTTTCAGTTTCGTGCGTCCGCGGCCCGGCGCGACGAACGAGCTAGCCGACATCATCGAATGCCTGCCCGTGGCGTCTGTCGTGTTCGACGAACATGGCGTGATCGTCCTCGCCAACGCGCAGGCCGAACGTCTCTTCGACTACCCGCGCGGCGTGCTGGCAGGCGCATGTGTCGGCCTCGTTGCGCCGGCGCTTTCGCACGAGCACCGCGCGGGCGCCGCGCATCCGGGCCGTTCGGCCGGAACGAGCACGCGCAGTCTGCGCGCCCGCCGCCGTGACGGCAGCGAGTTTTCCGCCGAAATCGCCGCCAGCGCGATTCGTTATGAAGGGCGCATCGCGACTGTCGCGTTCATCACCGACATGACGGAGCGCTTTGAACTCGAACGCAATCGGCGCGAGCTGGCACATCTGACGCGCATATCGACGATGGGCGAGCTTGCCGCATCGCTCGCGCACGAACTGAACCAGCCGCTGACGGCGATCCTCAGCAACGGCCAGGCTGCGCAGCGCTTCATGGACCAGGCGCCGATCGACCTTGCCGAAGTGCGCGACATCCTGAAGGACATCGTCGATGACAGCGGCCGCGCAAGCGAAGTGATCCGCCGGATGCGCGCCTTCGTGAAAAAGGAAGAGCAGCAGCAACTGGCGAATCTCGATGTCGGCGGACTGCTGCGCGACGTCGCGCTCCTCGTGCATGGCGATGCCGTCGCGCGGGGCATCCACGTGTCGCACGTGATCGACGATGGCTTGCCGCCCGTGCGCGGGGACAAGGTGCAACTGCAGCAGGTACTACTCAACCTGCTGCTCAACGCGTTCGATGCCGTCAGCGAGTGCGGCGCGTCCGACCGCGTGGTGGCGCTCTTTGCGCGACCCGACGGCGAAGGGCGGGTGCGCATCGCCGTGCGCGACCGCGGACACGGGCAGACGGCGGACAAGCTCGAATGCATCTTCAAGCCGTTCGTCACATCGAAGCCGCAAGGCCTGGGCCTCGGGCTGTCGATCAGCCGCTCGATCGTGCAGATACACGGCGGCCGCCTGTGGGCCGAGAACAATTTCGACCAGGGCATGACGTTCTATGTTGCGCTGCCCGCATCGCGCGATGCGAGTAACGCTGGCGTGGCGCAGGCGGCGTCATGAGCGAAGCGGCCGCGCTCGTCTACGTCGTCGACGACGACCCGTCCGTGCGCCGCGCGCTCACGCGGCTCGTCAGGTCGGCAGGTCATGAGGTCGAGGCGTATGGCTCGGCGCGCGAATTCCTCGCGCATGCGTGTGGCGAGCGCACGCCCGCTTGCGTGGTGCTCGACGTGCAATTGCCCGATCTGAGCGGACTCGAGTTGCAGCGCGAGCTCGACGCCCGTCTGCCCATCGTCTTTCTGACAGGCCACGGCGACATCGCGATGACGGTCGGCGCGATCAAGGCCGGCGCAACCGATTTCCTCACCAAGCCTGTTCGCGACGACGACCTGTTGCGCGCGATCGACCTGGCGCTGGCGCGTTCCGTCGAAGTGTCGAAGTCGATCCACGAACTGGAAGAATTGCGCAGCCGCGTCGGGCGCCTGACGGTGCGCGAGCGCGAAGTGATGAATCTCGTCGTGCTCGGCCGCCTGAACAAGCAGGTGGCCTGCGAACTCGGTACGGTCGAGAAAACCGTCAAGGCGCATCGCGCGCGCGTGATGCAGAAGATGGAAGTAAGTTCGCTCGCAGAACTGGTGCGCATCGCCGACAAGGTGGCCGTCACCAACCCCCCCACCACGCCCACACGGCGAACCATTTAGCCGGGCCGCTGGCCAGGCGATTCCTCCGCCGCTGCGCGCAAGCCGGCCTCTGGCCGGATACGGGACCAAGGTCCAATACCACCGACGCCCGCAGTCTCATAGTCTATTGCTGAGACGTCCGCGCACCGTTTGCGTGGGCGTCGCGGCTCAATGGGCTAATCAGAATGGGCACAGACAAACCATTCGTCGTCGTGGTCGACGACGATGCGTCGGTGGGCAGGGCGATCAGACGTCTGTTGCGCTCCGTCGGGATCGCAGCCGATACGTACACGAGTGGCGACGAGTTTCTCGATGTGCTGTCGGCCACGCCTTCGTATCATCCCGACTGCGCGATCCTCGACGTGCAGATGCCCGGCGCCAACGGGATCGAGGTGCAGCGCCGACTGGCCGGCAGCGCCGTGCCCGTCATTTTCATCACCGCCCACGACGATGCCGGCGTGCGCGAAGCCGCGCTCGCGGCGGGCGCAAAGGCCTATCTGCGCAAGCCCTTCAACGATGTGCTCTTCATCAGGACAGTGTGCGCCGTGCTCGGCATCGCTGCGCCACTATGACGCAACGGCCGCTAGCCAGCAGGACAGTCTGGCATGGGAGCGAGCCCATGTGCTTGCGCAAGATCATTGCCCCGAATGGCTTATTGGACCAAGGTCCAATTGTTTTCGACCTGGCTGGATTCCACACTGGACGCATCAGCCTCACCAGGCCGGGTGACGCGCATCTGGATTTGTCCGCCGCGCGATGCGCGCAATAAGAGCGCGACGGACGCAACCGTATCGCTTGGGAAGATTCATCATGAAACAAGCCTTTAGAAAGACGCTGATATTCGCTACGACGTTGCTGCTCGCCGATGCCGCAACGGCACAACAACCCATCTTCTATCCCGCCAAGGGACAAAGCCAGCAGAAGCAGTCTGACGACACGGCGCAGTGCCACAACTGGGCGACGCAGAACACGGGCGTCAATCCTGCCGCGCTCGCGCAGAACGCCGCGAATCAGCCGCCGCCGCCGGGACCGTCGGGACAGCGCCTGGGTGGCGCGGCACGCGGTGCAGCGGGCGGCGCGGCAATCGGCGCGATCGCGGGCGACGCGGGCAAAGGCGCGGCGGCGGGCGCGATCGCGGGCACGATGGCGGGCGGCGCGCGGCAACGCCGTCAGGCTGCCGCTGCTCAGGAGCAGCAGCAGGCCACGCAGCAGCAGGCATCGCAGCAGATGGCTACGTGGAACCGCGCCGTCGCTGCCTGCATGACGGGACGCGGCTATACGGCGCAATGACATGGCGATCGAACGGAGCCGCACGATGAATTGTCGATCGTACGTGAGCATGTCCGGGGCGGGTCCGGCTGCCATGCCGCATAGGGGCCGCGCTGTGTCGCGGGCGTCACGCTGGCCGCTGGTGGTGGCGCTCGCATCCGCGCTGTGCCTCACCGCCTGCAAAAAAGCCCCCACCGAACCCCCACGCCCGACCATCGAGGTCACCGTCGTGACGGTGCATCAGCAGGAAACGCCCGTCGACTTCGAGTTCACCGCGCAGA
>NZ_JAGUUD010000032.1:0-68131 GCF_020177535.1 Paraburkholderia sp. XV
GAGCCGCAGGCCCGCCGGCGCGAAGGGCTGAAGAATCTTCACGAGCGTGTGGGTCGAATTGCGCACGCCCATCCGCCGACGCAGCGACAGCAGCCGCGCCAGCTTCGGCGCGAGTGTGCCGATGGGGGCGAATGCGATCCGCTGGTTCGCCAGACTCGTTTCGATATCCGCATGCGTCTGGGCGGGTGCGAGGTTCAGATGCGCAAAGATTTCGGCGCTCGTCACGCGGCCAGGGTCCTCCGTCACGCCATGCACCAGCACGGGCACGCCCTCGCGCGCGAGCAGCAATGCCAGCAGCGGCACGAGATTCGGCTGTTTGCGCGCGCCGTTGTAGCTCGGGATCGACACGGCCTGATACGCGCCGTGCTTCACGTTGACGGGCGCAAACGAAGCATGGGCGGCCGCGAGCATGGCGGCCAGTTCGTCGGCGGATTCGCCTTTCACACGGTACGCCAACAGGATCGCGCCCAGTTCCAGGTCGCCGACGCGGCCGTCGAGCATCGCCGTGTAGAGCGCGAGCGTGTCCTCCGGCGTCAGCGCACGCGCGCCGTTGGGGCCGCGGCCGATTTCCTTGATGAATCGGGCGCAGGGCAATGGAGTGGTGTCGGTGAGATCGGTCATCGGGCAAATCAGAATGTGGGGACGGCGGGCAACGACGCTTTGCGCGCGCCGCGAGCGGTGCTACCGGGCGCTACGTTTTCCTTTCGAGTATCGCACGCCGGGTGAGCCTGCAGAATGCGAGCAAATTCATCGCCTGCCACGAACCTTACGGGACGGCTTCAGCGCGCGCCACCTGGCCGTTCGGCCAGGCTACGCGGGAAACGGCGGCGCGCTACACTCATTGCTTCGCCGCATCGGAGCGGCCCAACAAAAGACGGAGAATGGAATGGGTTACGTGTTTGCGCCAGCGCCGGTGACGGCAGTGCCGGTCGTCGGATCGGACGATCAATTCGCAGTGCGCCGTATTTACTGCGTCGGTCGCAATTACGAGGCGCACGCGCGCGAAATGGGCCACGATCCCGACCGCGAACCGCCGTTCTTCTTCGCCAAGCCTGCCGACGCCGTGCTGTATGTCGCGCCGGGCGCCACGGGCGAATTTCCCTATCCGGCGCAGTCGAAGAACGTGCACTTCGAAATGGAACTCGTTGCGGCAATCGGCAAGGCAGGCAAGAACATCTCGGCGGACAGCGCGCTCGATCACGTCTACGGCTACGCGCTCGGTCTCGACATGACGCGCCGCGATCTGCAGGCGGAAGCGAAGAAGCTGGGCCGTCCGTGGGATACGGCAAAGGGCTTCGACCATTCGGCGCCGCTCGGCCCGATCCATCCCGTTTCGAAAGTCGGTCACATCGGCAAGGGCGCGATCTGGCTGTCCGTCAACGGCGAGGAAAAGCAGCGTTCGGACGTGTCGCAACTGATCTGGTCCGTCGCCGAGACGATCGCGTATCTGTCGACGCTGTTCGAACTGCAACCGGGCGATCTGATTTTCACGGGCACACCGGAAGGCGTCGGCGCGATCGTGCAGGGCGATCTGATGAAGGGCGGCGTGGACGGGTTGGGCGAGTTCAGCGTGCGCGTCGTCTGAGCTCGACAACGCCATTCAGGGGGAGCACAACACAATGAAGCTGTACAGCTACTTTCGCAGTTCGGCGTCGTATCGCGTGCGCATCGCGCTGAACCTGAAGAACCTGCCTTACGAGTACCAGCCCGTGCATCTGTTGCGCGACGGCGGCGAGCAGTTCAAGCCCGAGTACTGCAAGCTCAATCACGATGCCGTCGTTCCCACGCTGGTGGACGGAGACCATGTGATCACGCAGTCGCTCGCGATCGTCGAATATCTCGACGAGACGCATCCCGAGCCGCCCCTGCTGCCGTCGAAGCCTATTGATCGCGCGTATGTCCGCTCGATCGTTCAGCAGCTCGCATGCGAGATTCATCCGTTGAACAATCTGCGCGTGCTGAAGTACCTGAAGCGCACCGTGGGCGTGAACGACGAGGTGAAGGACGCGTGGTATCACCACTGGATCAGCTCGGGCTTTGCCGCGCTCGAAGAATATCTCGTCGCGGACGGCCGTGCGGGCAAGCTGTGTTTCGGCGACACGCCTACCATCGCCGATATCTGCCTCGTACCGCAGGTGTTCAACGCGAGCCGGTTCAATGTCGATATGAGCCCGTATCCGACCATCCGGCGCATCTGCGAGCATGCGAACACGCTCGACGCGTTCGCGCGCGCGGAACCGGGCGTGCAGCCCGATGCCGAATGAAGCGCTGAGGCAATGAAGAAAGGGCGTCATGCGAATGCATGACGCCCTTTATATTTCAATCGCTGCCAGCTTCAGAAGACCACAACGTCAACCCAGCAGGGCATCCGAAAACTCTTCGGCGCTGAACGGCTGAAGATCTTCGACCTTTTCACCGACGCCGATAAAGTACACAGGCACAGGGCGTTGCCGCGCGATCGCCGCGAGAATGCCGCCCTTCGCCGTGCCGTCGAGCTTCGTCACGATCAGGCCCGTCAGACCGAGCGCATCGTCGAAAGCCTTCACCTGGGCGAGTGCGTTCTGACCGGTGTTGGCGTCAATGACAAGCAGCACCTCGTGCGGCGCGCCGTCCATCGCTTTGCCGACTACGCGCTTCACCTTGCGCAGTTCTTCCATCAGATGAAGCTGCGTCGGCAGACGGCCGGCCGTGTCCGCCATCACCACGTTGATCTTGCGGGCGCGCGCGGCGCCGACGGCATCGAAAATCACCGCAGCGGGGTCGCCGCTTTCCTGCTGAACGACCGTCACGTTGTTGCGCTGGCCCCAGATCGCGAGCTGTTCGCGCGCGGCGGCGCGGAACGTGTCACCCGCGGCGAGCAGCACCGACTGGTTGAAGTGCTGCATATGCTTCGCGAGCTTGCCGATGCTCGTCGTTTTGCCTGCGCCGTTGACGCCCGCGATCATCATCACGGTCGGCTGGTAATGGCCGAGCGTCAGCGATTTTTCCAGTGGTTTGAGCAACTCGACCAGCAGCGTGCGTAGCGCGCCCTTGACCTGCTGCGGATCGGTGAGTCGCTCCGCGCGCACTTTCTCGCGCAGTGCTTCGAGCAGAAACTCCGTCGCGTCGACGCCAGCGTCGGACATCAGCAGCGCCGTTTCGAGTTCTTCATACAGGTCTTCGTCGATCTTCGCGCCGACGAAGATCCCGGTGATGCTCGAACTGGTCTTCGACAGGCCGCTGCGAAGGCGCGTGAGCCACGAGCGCTTTTCGGCCGCTTCGGGCACGGGCGGCGGGATGATTTCCGCGGCTTCGTCGTCCGCATCTTCGAAGTCGGCGGCGTCGGGGACGTAATCGGGATCGAATTCAGGCGCATCGGCCGAGTCCGGGACGGCTTGCGAACGCGCGGCGGCGGGCGCTTCCGGCGCAGCCCCGTCCTGCATCTCGACGTCGGCGCCGGAATCGGCGTGCGGCGCTTCAGGCGTGTCGTCGGGCGCCTTGGAACCCTTGAATCGTTTGAAAAAGCTGAACATGGTCTGGACTGGAGTGAGATTGCGCCGGATTCCTGCTTTGACCCGGCGACGCGTGGCGACGAACGGCGCGAGCCACGCGACAGTTCGGCGGCGTCCGCATGGCAGCGAATGATGCGAAGCGCTGGAAGCCGCATATTTTATCAGGCGCGTCAGGCCGCGTCGTGAGCGCCGGCACGCGTGCACCGCCGTAGTGAACTTTGACGAAGGCGACTGCGCGCGCGTGTGGTAACGTTGGCGCTCCGGCCCGCGGATCAAGGTTTTCATCGACGATCGGCGGGCGCACGCTCAACACACGAACCGTATGTCCCGTACTTCCCCCTCACGCGCAAAAACCGGTGCGAAAAGCGCGCCTTCCGGCCGTGGCCAGCCACACGCTATCCGCATTATCGGCGGCGACTGGAAGCGTACGCCGCTGCCCGTGATCGACCTCGACGGTCTGCGGCCCACTCCCGACCGTGTCCGCGAAACGCTGTTCAACTGGCTCGGGCAGCGGCTCGACGGCCAGCGCTGTCTCGATCTGTTCGCCGGCAGCGGCGCGCTCGGCTTCGAGGCCGCGTCGCGCGGGGCGGCGCGCGTGCTGATGGTCGAGCGCAACGCGCGCGCGGCGGCGCAACTGCGGGCGAATCAGGCCAAACTGGCAGCAGGCGCAATCGAAATCGCCGAAGCCGACGGGTTGCGTCTTGCCGCGAGCCTCGCGCCCGGCTCGTTCGACGTCGTGTTCCTCGATCCGCCGTTCGGCGAAGATCTGCTCGACCGCGCGCTCGAACTCGCCGCGCCGCTGATCAGCGCGGATGGCTTCCTGTATGTCGAATCCGGAGACTCGCTCGATGCCGCCGGACATGCGGCGCTCGAAGGCTGGACCGTGGTGCGGCAGGGCAAGGCAGGCGCTGTCCACTATCATTTGCTGCAGCGCGAAAATGAGGAATAATGCGCGTTCCATAACAAGCGCCGGGCGGCTTGCCGTTACGCGCGCGGTGTCGTCGTCAGACGAGCCCTGCGGGGCGTGTTCCGGCACGCCTTCTAGTCTGTAGAGAGGAGAAATCCCATGGTTGTCGCCGTGTATCCGGGTACGTTCGATCCGCTCACGCGCGGTCACGAAGACCTCGTGCGTCGTGCATCGAGCATTTTCGACACGCTGGTGGTCGGCGTGGCGGACAGCCGCAACAAGCGGCCCTTCTTTACACTCGAAGAGCGGCTCGAGATCGCGAACGAAGTGCTAGGCCACTATCCGAACGTTCAGGTGATGAGCTTCAAGGGGCTATTGAAGGATTTCGTTCGCGTCAACAATGCGCGCGTGATCGTGCGCGGGCTGCGCGCCGTGTCGGACTTCGAGTACGAGTTTCAGATGGCGGGCATGAACCGCTATCTGCTGCCGGACGTCGAGACCATGTTCATGACGCCGTCCGATCAGTACCAGTTCATCTCGGGCACGATCGTCCGCGAAATCGCCCAACTGGGCGGGGATGTGAGCAAGTTCGTGTTCCCGTCCGTGGAAAAGCGGCTGCAGGACAAGGTTGCCGTGCTCGAAGAGGCGCGCGCCGCCAAGCCGTGATCCTTGTGCGCCTGACACAACGCAACGCACGCGTTGTCCGCGATAACCGGACGCTCAGCGTGGTCTGTTCGTCAGGCGTAAAATTGCGGATTACGGATCGTTAGCCGGCATGTGGAGCATGCGTGCCGGCATGAAGTGAGAACAGCATGGCCCTGATGATTACCGACGAGTGCATCAATTGCGACGTTTGCGAGCCCGAGTGCCCGAACGACGCGATTTCGATGGGCCCGGAAATCTATGTGATCGACCCGAAGAAGTGCACCGAATGCGTTGGCCATTTCGATGAGCCGCAATGCGTGCAGGTATGTCCCGTCGAATGTATTCCGCGCAATCCGGAGCATCTGGAGACGCAGGACCAGTTGATGGAGAAGTACAACGGGCTGCAAGCCGCGAAGAACGCCTGATTCATCCGGAGGCGCATCTGGAAGCATCTGGAAGCGGCGCGCTGTCTAACAGCGCGCCGTTGTTTTGTCGGCGGCGCCTTAGCCGACGTACCCGCCCAACATGTTCTTCAACGCATCCAGCAGCGTGTCGCACTCGGCGTCGGTGCCGATCGAGATGCGCAGATGCTGATCGATGCGCGGCAGCTTGAAATGCCGCACGAAGATTTCCTTTTCCCTGAGTTGTGCCGCCAGCGTCGCGGCGTCATAGCCCTCGTGACGAGCGAACACGAAATTCGCCGACGACGGCACGACTTCGAAACCCAGCGCCGTCAATTGCGCCGTCAGCCGTTCGCGGCTCGCGATGACCTTTTCGGTGGACTCGCGGAACCACGCGTCGTCCTGGTATGCCGCGGTCGCGGCCGCCTGCGCGAGACGGTCTAGCGGATACGAATTGAAGCTGTCCTTCACGCGGTTCAACGCATCGATCAACGCAGCATCGCCGAACGCGAAGCCCACGCGCATTCCCGCAAGCGAGCGCGACTTCGACGTCGTATGCACGACGAGAAGATTCGGATACTTGCCGATCAGCGATACCGCAGATTGCGCGCCGAAGTCCACATATGCTTCGTCGATAACGACGACAGAACTAGGATTCGATGCGACAAGCCGTTCTATGTCCGAAAGCGGCAGCGCGTGGCCAGTCGGCGCATTCGGATTCGGAAAGAGAATGCCGCCATTCGGTTGCGTGTAGTCGTCGATACGGATCTGAAAGGCATCGTCGAGCGGAATCGTCCGGTACGCGACGTCGTAGAGACGCGCGTAGGTCGGATAGAAGCTGTATGTGACGTCCGGAAAGAGAATCGGCTTGTCGTGCTTCAGAAGCGCCTGAAACACCGTGGCGAGCACTTCATCCGAACCGTTGCCCGCAAACACCTGATCCACCTTCATCCCGTGATGCGCGGCGACAGTCTCGCGCAATACGCGCGCCGTCGGATCGGGATAGCGGCGCAGCGACTCGGCGGACTCGCCAAGCTCGTTGCGAATCGCGCTCACCACGGCGGGCGAGGGCGGATACGGATTCTCGTTGGTGTTCAGCTTCACGGGATGCGCGAGCGCGGGCTGCTCGCCCGGCACGTACGGGGTCAAGCGGTGAACGATATCGCTCCAGTAGCGGCTCAAGTTCTGCTCCTCTGTTATCCGTGGCGGCAGGCAGTCACGAATTGCGATGCAACTGCATCATTGCGCGTTCGAGTTCGCCCTTGACGACGGTCGGCATCACCGCGAGCGCGCGTTCGATCGACGCGTCGATCACGTCCTGCTCCTCCCTGCGCGGCGGCTTCAGCACGAAGTTCGCGACGTCGGGCTTCGCGCCCGCACGTGCGCTCTCGGGAATCAGGTCGCGCGGATGACCGATGCCGATGCGCAAGCGCCAGTACTGCTGGGTCGACAGATGCGCGGAGATGTCCTTCAGGCCATTGTGCCCGCCGCTGCCGCCGCCAAGCTTGAGCTTCACGGTGCCGGGCGGCAGATCGAGTTCGTCATGCGCGACGAGAATCTGATCCGGCAGGATCTTGAAGAAATGCGCGAGCGCGACGACCGATTGACCCGAGCGGTTCATGTACGTCTGCGGCTCCAGCAGATGCACTTCCTCGCCATACAGACGCGCTTTCGCATAGAAGCCGTGAAAGCGCCGCTCGTCGCGCAACGTCGCGCCGGCTTCGCGCGCCAGTTGGTCGACGAGCCAGAAGCCGGCGTTGTGCCGCGTCGCGGTGTATTCAGCGCCCGGATTGCCGAGCCCGACGATCAGCTTGATCATGTTCAAGTGGGCCGCGCGGCGTGCCACGCAGCCTGAAAAAACCGAAAAAAAACCCGCCGGGGCGAACCGCGGCGGGTTACGTCGACCGTTCCATTGAAACGGATCGAGAGGATAGCGGCCTTATTCAGCTGCCGGCTTTTCGCCTTCAGCCGACGCTTCTTCCGACTGTGCACCAGCGGGAACCGGCGCCGAAACGATCACCGGGTTTTCTGCAACGAGGTGCGCAACCAGTGCGACGCCAGCCGGCAGAACGATGTCCGTTGCATGCAGCGATTGACCCGCTTCGATCTTCACCAGATCGACTTCGATGAACTCCGGCAGAGCGCCCGGCAGGCATTCGATTTCGATTTCGTTGATGACGTGCGAGATGATCGCGCCGCCCAGCTTCACAGCCGGGTTGCTTTCCTGATTCATGAAGTGCAGCGGCACCTTCGTGTGCAGCTTCTTCTTCGCGTCGACGCGCTGGAAGTCCACGTGCAGGATGATCTGACGGAACGGGTGGTATTGCACGTCGCGCAGCAGAACCTGTTGCGACTTGCCTGCCACTTCCAGGTCGAGGATCGACGAGTGGAATGCTTCTTTCTTCAGAGCGTGCCACAGCGCGTTGTGATCGAGTTCGATCAGTTGCGGTTCGCCAGCGCCGTACACGATGCCCGGGGCCTTGCCCGAGTTACGCAGGCGGCGGCTCGCACCCGTACCTTGCAAATTACGCTCGAAAGCGACTACTTTCATTTGAATCTCCATTATCTGCCCGCGACCAGGCAGTAAAACGGGCCTTGCTACCCGTGACGGGCTGAAGACCCAGACAAACCGGCATGAACCTTCGTTCGTTCACGCCAAATGCAAAAACGCCGCATTCGTCATGCGGCGCCTTCGCGAATACGTTTAGCCTTCCGCGAACAGCGACATCACCGAGTCGCCGCGACGGATACGCGAGAACGTCTCTGCCAGCAGACCCGCGCTGGTCAGCGAACGGATCTTTGCGCACGAGCGGGCTTCTTCGCTGAGCGGGATCGTGTCGGTGACGACGAGTTCGTCGAGCGCCGATGCAGCGATGCGCGGACCAGCGCCACCCGACAGAACCGGGTGAGTGGCGTAAGCGAACACCTTCGTCGCGCCGCGTTCTTTCAGCACTTGCGCTGCCTTGCAGAGCGTGCCCGCCGTGTCGACCATGTCGTCCATGATCACGCAGGTACGGCCGTCGACTTCACCGATGATGTTCATCACTTCGGCGACGTTCGCCTTCGGACGACGCTTATCGATGATGGCGAGATCGCAGTTCAGTTGCTTGGCCAGCGCACGCGCGCGAACCACGCCGCCGACGTCCGGCGACACGACCAGCAGGTTCTCGTGATTCTGCTTGCGCAGATCGCCGAGCAGCACGGGCGTGGCGTAGATGTTGTCGACGGGGATGTCGAAGAAACCTTGAATCTGGTCAGCGTGCAGATCCATCGTGATGATCCGCTCGACGCCAGCGATTTCCAGCATGTTCGCCACGACCTTCGCCGAGATGGCAACGCGCGCCGAACGCGGGCGTCGATCTTGACGGGCATAGCCGAAGTAGGGGATGGCTGCGGTGATCCGGCCTGCGGATGCGCGCTTGAGCGCATCGACCATGATCATCAGTTCCATCAGATTGTCGTTGGTCGGCGCGCAGGTGGACTGAAGGACGAAGACGTCCTTGCCACGCACGTTTTCCTGAATCTCGACCTGGATCTCACCGTCCGAGAAACGGGAAACCATTGCTTTGCCGAGGGGGATACCGAGGATTTTGACGACTTCCTGTGCAAGCGCGGGATTTGCGTTGCCAGTAAAAACCATCAGGCCGTCATGGCTGCTCATCATGCACCTGCTTCAGGCTGTGGGAGGCGAGGAACTGCGAGAAATTTTGGCAGGGGAGGAAGGACTCGAACCCTCGAATGCCGGAATCAAAATCCGGTGCCTTAACCAACTTGGCGACTCCCCTACACTAACTTTGAGCTTCACTGAACGTGTAGGCCATTCAGTGCCGCGAAACTTATGCCGCGAAAGTAAAGAGTGGATGCGTATCCAGACTTGCCGTCACTGCGCTGTTCCATTCGACTGGCAGTTTGGCTTGCGCCGCAACTGCTTCATCTTTACTACGGAACGCTGCAAAAACGCTTGCGCCTGATCCCGTCATCCGCGCCGGCGCGATGTTATCAAACCATCTAAGCACCTGCGCAACTTCCGCGTATTTTCCCACGACAACTTGTTGCATGTCATTCCGGCCGAAGCTATCAGGCCATTCTGCGTTGCAACTTTGCTGTGCAAGAAAGTCCGTAATTATGAGAGCCTTTGTATCTCTTGTCAACGCTTTTTCTGAAAAAATTGCTGACGTTGGAACATGAACTCTCGGTGTCACCACCAGAAAGTGGCGCGGCGGCAATTGTACATGCTCAAGTGCTTCTCCGACACCCTCCGCGAATGCATTTTTTCCAAAAACAAAAAACGGCACGTCGGCGCCGAGTTTCAATGCGAGTGCCTGAAGCTCCGCACGCGGCAGATCGAGCTTCCACAGACGGTTCAGCGCGAGCAGCGTCGTCGCCGCGTCGGAACTGCCGCCGCCAAGGCCTGCGCCCATCGGCAGTACTTTGTCGATCTCGATGTTCACGCCGAGGCGCGTGCCCGTGTGTTCCTTCAGCAGCTTTGCGGCGCGCACGGTGAGGTCGGTATCGGCGGGAACGTCGGCGATGTCGGTGCCGCGCGTGATCGCGCCGTCGTCGCGACGCGTGAAGTGCAGCGTGTCGCCCCAGTCGAGCAACTGGAACACCGTCTGCAGTGCGTGATATCCGTTCGGCAGACGGCCGGTGATGTGCAGGAAGAGGTTCAGCTTCGCTGGAGCGAGACAGTCGCGCAGCGAGTCGTTCGTTTCGATCATGAGTCTTTGCAAGGCGCGCGTGCGGGTTACTGGTCGAGCACGAGCTTGATGTCGAGCGGTGGTTCGGTGCGCGCGAGATTCACGCGCTTCACGCCCGCTGCGGGCGCATCGGCATAGGCGATATAGTCGATCGTCCAGCCGTCCTGTTGAATCTCCTTCAGACGCGTTTCCTGCTGCGGATCTTTCTCGGTCGTCGCCTTCGATGTCGGCGCAACCGATGGCTGCAGCCAGTAACGCAGCCCTTCGACAGGCAGCGCGAAGCCCAGCGCGTTCTGCATCAGCGTGGAGACGTTATCGGCCGTCAGCGGCTGGCGGTTCGGCAGTTCGAGCGTGGCGGCCGACGGCGACGACGTGACGATCGCCATTGTCTGTCCAAGCGGGTTGCGCAGCTGCAGCGTGACAGTATCGCCACGTTCCTGCCAGTCGAAATTGCCATAGGCGTTACGCTGCTGCCCGTTCTGGTCGACGTACTGGACGGCAAAGCGACCGTGATACGCGCGGCTCGTCTGCGCGGTGACGGCAGTCGCGGCATTCGACGTGGAAGGACCTTGCGGCTTGACGGATGCGCAGCCCGACAAGGCGACGATGGCTGCGGCTGCGAGACCCAGCGCCGCGCGGCGCGGCGCCGGAGAAGAAAACACAGGAAAAGAAAAATGCATCAGAGATCGTTCACCTGAAAACGTTTGAGCGTTTTGACGAGCGTATCGTTGTCGGGTTCGAGCTTGCGGGCATCACGCCATGCAGCGCGCGCCTGATCCTGATCGCCGCTCTTCCACAGCACTTCGCCCAGATGCGCGCCGATTTCGGCGTTGGGTTGCAGATCGTAGGCCTTGCGCAGTACGCGGATCGCATCCGACGTATCGCCGAGCCGGTACTTGACCCAACCGACACTGTCCATGATGAACGCGTCGTTCGGCGACAGCGCCAGCGCCTTCTCGACCAGCTTGTCCGCTTCCTGCAGACGCTGGTTGCGGTCCGCGAGCGAATAGCCGAGCGCGTTATACGCCTGCGCGTTGTCGGGTTGCGTGCGCATCAGCTTGCGCAGCTGCGTTTCCATTACGTCGAAATGGCCGTTCTTCTCGGCAGCCATCGCGTAGTCGTACGTGAGATCGGGGTCGTCGGGGAAATCGGTGGTGGCCTGGGCGAGGCGCGCTTCAGCCTCCGGATAGCGCTTCGCATCGAACAGGATCGCCGCGTCGGTGCGTGCGATCAGCGCCTGCTCATGCGGGTCCTGCGTGCGAATGCCGGCGAGCAGCTTGCGCGCGTCATCGGATTTGCCGTCTCTTTGCAGCAGTTGCGCGCGGGTGATCTGCGCGGGAATGTATTGGGTGCTCGTGGCGGGAATCTTGTCCAGCCAGCGGTTCGCGCCTGCCGTATCTTTCTGTTCAAGCGACAACTGCGCGAGATAGATATACGCCTGGCCCGGATCGGCGCCCGGCGTCTTCTCGGCCTTTTGCGCATATTGCTGCAGATAGTTCTGCGCTTCGGGCAGGTTCTTCTGCTGGATCTTGATGAGCGCGAGCGCCATCAGCAGCGTCAGATCGTTCGGGTTGTCCTTCTGCATGAACTCGAACTGTTTCTGCGCGTCGTCGAGGCGGTCGCTGGCCAGATACATTTGCGCGAGCGCAAGGCGGGCCTCGTGCGACTTCGGATTCGCCTGCACGTACTTCTCGATCGACGCGATGCCTTCCTTGCGCTCCTCCGGCCCCATCTGCGACAGCATCAATGCCGCGGGCAGATAGTCGGGCTTCAGCTTGAGCGCCTGTTCGAGCGATTTGCGCGCGCCGGGCGCATCGTCGGCAATGAGTTGCTGACGCGCGATCGCGAATTGCGCTTCGGGGCGGTTCAGGTCGTTCGCGACGAGATCCTGCAGCACGTGCAGGCCGCCGATCCGGTTCGGTCCGCGCGAGATCAGAAGTTGCAGCGCGAGAATGCCGTTGCCGCGGTTTTCAGGCGGAATCTTCGCGAGTTCCTTCGCGAGCATCGGCTTCGCGTCGTCAGGCTTGCCCGACAACACGAGCAGCGACGCATCCAGTTGCGCGGCGCGTTCCGATTGCGGCGCATACTGTTGCCACAATTGCGCAGCCGTCAGCGCATCCGACGGACTCTGCGCGGCCAGTGCGATTTCAGTCGCGCGCTGCGCCATGCGCGGGTCGTGCGTGTCACGCGCGAGCGAGAGGTAGGTCTGATACGCGGGCGCGGGTTGATTGCGCTGCAGCGCGACTTCTGCCGCGAGTACCTGGAACACAATCTGGCTCGTCAGCGCGACGCTGGGCAGATTGGCTTTTTCGTCGGCGGAATCCGGGCCGAAAGCATCTTGCACGGAGACGGTGTTGTCATCCGCATCGGGCGATTGATCCTGCGCATGCGCGGGCAATGCGCCGAGCGCCCAGACAGCCAGCACGGCCACACCCAGCAGCCGGCGTGCGGAAACAGCGTGCGGCACGCCGTTCGCACCGGTCCGGCGCTTCAAAAACTGCTTAACGATGGACAGGTTCATACATATCCGTTCAATGTTTCAGTCGATTGTAACGCGCTCGCTACAATAAGCGCATAACCGCGGACGCAAGTAGCAGACCAGTCGCGGCCATTCGCGCCCATAAAGGGCGTGTGGCCGTCGAGGCGCAATCTGCCGCTTGCAACACGCCTTGTTCGGCGGGACGCCGGAAGGGCCATTCGCCGCGTCGTGCTCCTTGTGGATACGTCCAGTATCCACTTCGTTCCATTTTTTGCGCCCGATCACTCCGACGGTGAGCGCAAGCCGGTTGTTAGCGATATCAGGTCTCAACACATGCCAGAGTTACCAGAAGTCGAGGTTACCCGACGCGGAATCGAGCCGTATGTAGCCGGACAGCGTGTCAAGCGAGTCGACGTGCGCACGCCGGCACTGCGCTGGCCGATTCCGCCAGGTTTCGCACGTCTGCTGCAGGGCCGGCTGGTCCACAAGGTAGCGCGGCGCGGCAAGTACCTGCTGTTCGAGATCGACGAAGGCTGGTTCATCGTGCATCTCGGCATGACGGGGACGCTCAGGGTGCTGCGCAACGTGCCGCATCCGCCGGCCGCTGCGAAGCACGATCATGTCGACTGGGTGTTCGACGACTTCATTTTGCGCTTCCGCGATCCGCGCCGCTTTGGCGCTGTGTTATGGCACACGCGCTCGGCAGGCGACGTTCTCGAACATCCGTTGCTGGCGGATCTGGGCGTCGAGCCGTTCGCACCGTCGTTCTCCGGCGCGCTGCTGCATCGAAAGACGCGCGGGCGGAAGATTTCGGTGAAGCAGGCGCTGCTTGCGGGCGATATCGTCGTCGGCGTGGGCAACATTTACGCATCTGAAAGCCTGTTTCGCGCGGGTATCCGGCCGACCACGGCCGCCGGCCGGATCTCGTCCGTTCGTTACGGTCTGCTTGCAGACGCCGTGCGCATCACGCTTGCCGCCGCGATCGAGAAGGGCGGCAGCACGTTGCGCGACTTCGTCGGCAGCAACGGCGAAAGCGGCTACTTCCAGCTCGACTATTTCGTCTATGATCGCGCGGGTCTGCCATGCCGCGTATGCGGCACGCCGATCAAACAGATCGTGCAGGGGCAACGCTCCACTTACTACTGTCCGACCTGCCAACGCTGATCCGTTCATGTCCGTTCCCGCTTCCTCGACTGTTTTTCCCAGGATACCAACGCTGTCCGATTTCTCTGTGCGCCTGATCGCATGGCAGCGCGAACACGGCCGTCACGACCTGCCGTGGCAAAACACGCGCGATCCATATCGGATCTGGCTGTCCGAAATCATGCTGCAGCAGACGCAGGTGTCGACGGTGATCCCGTACTACGCGCGCTTTCTCGCGCGTTTTCCGGATGTTGCCGCCCTCGCCGCCGCACCCGCCGACGACGTGATGACGCTGTGGGCCGGCCTTGGCTACTACACGCGCGCGCGCAATCTGCATCGCTGCGCGCAGGTCGTCGTCGAGCAGCACGGCGGGCGGTTTCCCGAGAGCGTGGAAGCGCTGGCGGAGTTGCCGGGTATCGGACGATCAACAGCGGCCGCGATTGCATCGTTCGCATTCGGCGCGCGCGCGACGATTCTCGACGGCAACGTGAAGCGCGTGCTTGCGCGCGTGTTCGGCGTCGAAGGTTTTCCGGGCGAGAAGAAAGTCGAGAACGGGATGTGGCTGCTGGCGGAGTCGCTGCTGCCCGTGAATGCGACCGACGACGACATCAGCGCCTACACGCAGGGGCTGATGGATTTCGGCGCGACCCTGTGTGCGCGCGGCAAACCAGATTGCGTGCGCTGTCCGTTTGCGGTCGATTGCGTGGCGAACGTGACGGGCCGTCAGCGCGAACTACCGGCGGCGCGCCCGAAGAAAACGGTGCCGACGCGCCGCACGTGGATGCTGCTGCTGCGCGACGGCGACACGGTGATGCTCGAAAAACGCCCGCCGTCGGGCATCTGGGGCGGCTTGTGGAGCCTGCCGGAAGCAGCGGATGAAGCGGCGCTCGTGCAACTCGCGCGCGACTTCGGCGCGACAGCAGACGTGTCGCCGCTCGCGCCGCTCACGCATGTGTTCACGCACTTCAGGCTCGACATCGAGCCGCGCATCGCGGAGTTCGACCATGCGGCGACAGTCGCGAGCGCGCGCGACGCCGACACCGTATGGATCTCGCTGAACGAACTGGACGCGTATGGCGTGCCCGCGCCCGTGCGCAAGCTGCTCGAAGCCCTGCAGGGCTCGCTGATCTGAACGCCGGCGCTACAGCAGCTGATGCTGCTGCATGTAGTGATGCACGATGTCGATCCGTGCCCCGGCGTCCTGCAGTTCCATCAGCTTTTGCCGCGCCTTCAGCGCGACAGGCAGCACTTCGGACAGGCGGTTCGACACCCATGTCGGATCGTCGAGCCTGAACGGCTCGAGGAACGGCAGGCTCTCGGCGTCGCGCTCGCGGATCGTCGCGATGATGCGCTCGAGCACTTCCGCGCACGCGCCGAACTTTTCCATGTAATGGGTGCCTTCGAGCGGGACGTCGCTGCCGATCAACTCGGCCATCCCGACCAGCAACCCGCCTGATTCAACGCGATGCGACAGCAGCCGGAAACGCTCGGTGCCGCGCGCGCGAATCAGCAGCATGCCGAACTCGTCGACATCGCAAACGTCGATTTCCGCGAGACAACCGACGCTCTCCGGCACGGACGGCTCATCGGGCTGCGCGACTTCGCCGCCGCTTTTCAGCAGACACACGCCGAACGACGTGTGGTCGCGCAGACAGTCGCGCGCCATGTCGAGATAGCGTGCCTCGAAGATCTTCAGCGGCAGCAGTCCATCGGGAAAGAGGACGGTGTGCAAAGGAAACAGCGGCACATCGGCAAGCACGGACGGTGTAGAGGACATGGCGCAACGCTTCGGTTAGGGCCGCCGCTGCGAGCGACGGCCGGTCGGGCCACCATCGGATAACTCAGGCGACCAGTTTCGATGAGTCGTCGACGTTGATCGGCGCATCGCGATGCCGCACTAACACGTTTGCTTCGCTCGCGAAACGCGCGGCAAGCGTTTCGGCGATGAATACCGAGCGGTGCTGTCCGCCCGTACAACCGATTGCAACGGTGAGATAACTGCGATTGTCGTCGCGGAAATGCGGCAGCCATTTCTGCAGAAACGACTCGATGTCGCCGATCATCTGTTGAACGACGGGCAGTGCATCGAGGAAATCAATGACAGGCTTGTCGAGTCCCGTCAGCGGACGCAGTTCGCGGTCGTAGTAAGGGTTCGGCAGGGTGCGCACGTCGAACACGAAGTCGGCGTCGAGCGGCACGCCGCGCTTGAAGCCGAACGACTCGAACATCAGCGCCAGCCCAGTGTGCTCCTGCTCGATGAAACGCTTGACCCACGCGCGTAAAACGTTTGCCCGCAAGTTGCTGGTATCGATCTGATGGCCGAATTCGGCGAGGCCCGCGACCAGTTCGCGCTCGCGCTCGATCGCTTCGGCAAGCGACGTCAATACGCCGACGTCGGCATCGTGTGCGGGCGACCCCGACAGCGGATGGCGGCGGCGTGTTTCGGAAAAGCGTTGGATCAGTGCCTGCGTGCTGGCGTTCAGGAACAGCACGCGCACATCGTGCTGACCGGCGAGATCGCGGATCATTTGCGGCATGTCGTCGAGCGAGGCGCCCGAGCGCGCGTCGATCGCCACCGCTAGCCGGTCCTGGCCATCGCCCGCGAGGTACGCGGCGAGTTCGGGTAAAAAGCGCGGCGGCAAATTGTCGACGCAGTAGTAGCCCGCGTCTTCGAGCGCGTTCAAAGCGACAGACTTGCCGGAGCCGGAGATACCGGTGATCAGGATAATGCGCATGGAGTCGTGGAATCCGTTGGGTTCATCATAGCATCCGGTGTCACCCGCTGTGCCGCCGCGGCTTTGCGCCCATTACGTCAGATCAGCTTGCCGGGAAACTGGCTGTCGGGGTCCTGCATGGCGAGGCGCTGACGATCCATGAAGTCGCGGAGCGTGTCGATACCGCGCAGTTGCAGGATCGTGTTGCGTACGGCCGCCTCGACCAGCACGGCGAGATTTCGGCCGGCCGCCACCTGGATCGTAACCTTGCTGATGGGCAGGCCGAGCACATCGACGGTCTGGCTCTCGAGCGGCAGGCGCTGGAATTCGCCGTCCGGACGGCGTACTAGCTGGACGATCAGCTTCAGCTTCATTTTCCGGCGCACGGCCGTTTCACCGAAGATCGTCTTGATGTCGAGCAGGCCGAGGCCGCGCACTTCGAGCAGATTCTGCAGCAGCGGCGGGCAGCGTCCTTCGACGAAATCCGGGCCGAGGCGCACGAAGTCAACGGCGTCGTCGGCGACCAGACCGTGGCCGCGCGAGATCAGTTCGAGGCCGAGTTCGCTCTTGCCCAGGCCCGAGTCGCCCGTGAGCAGCACGCCCATGCCGAGAATGTCGAGAAACACGCCGTGCAGCGTTGCACGCGGCGCAAGGATGCGCGACATGTAGAGCCGCAAACTGTCGATCACCGCAGCGGGCGACATCGGCGTGGTGAACAGCGGCGTCGACGAGCGCGTGCATCGCAGGACCAGTTCCGGCGGCGCGGCGACGCCGCCCGCGACAACCAGGAACGGCGGCTCGAGCGCGATCAGCTCGGCCATGTGGCGCGAGCGGTCTTCGTCGGATTGACGCTGGTAGTAGTTGGTTTCGGCTTCGCCGAGCACCTGGATCCGGTTCGGGTGGATCAGGTTAAGGTGGCCGACGAGGTCGGCGCTGGACGTTGCAGTCGCAACCGTTTCCGCCGAGAAGCCGCGCTCCCAGCCCTCATGCCCCGTCAGCCAGCTGAGTTTCAGCGCGGCGGCGTTGTCGTCGAAAATGCTTTGGGCGTTGATGCTGGACGTATCCATGAATCCCTGACTCCCTGACCTCGTATGTGCCGCTAGGGTGCTGCTGGCGTTCTGGTCTGCCGCCCGCCTGCTGCGCGTCGGCTGTTGCCGGTGCGCTGTTGCCAGCGCTGCGACGGCGTGCACGGAACATGTTCGGCTCGCGGCGATGCGGGTTTGCCGGACTTCGCCGCAAGCCTCGAATCAAACGCGCTGGTGGCTCCTGCGCATTTCAGCCGCGAAATGCCGCGAATACGTCAAGGTTGCCACTGAGTCAGCAGGCGATGCAACGCCTCGCGGTCCTCTTCTGTGTGCAACCGTTCGCGCGCTTCGCGATCCGACAACAGTTGTGCGATCTCCGACAGGATTTCAAGGTGCTGCTGCGTCGCCTGTTCGGGGACGAGCAGGAAGATGAGCAGCGAAACGGGCTGGCCGTCCGGCGATTCGAACGGGATCGGATCGGCGAGCCGCACGAACGCGGCAAGCGGCTGCTTGAGGCCCTTGATGCGGCCGTGCGGGATCGCCACGCCTTCGCCGAGCCCCGTTGAACCGAGGCGTTCGCGCGCGAACAGATTGTCAGTCACTGTGCTGCGGGCGATGCCGTTCTGGTTTTCGAAGATCAGGCCCGCTTGCTCGAATACGCGTTTCTTGCTTGTAACCGCGAGACCGACGACGACGTTTTCGAGGGGAAGATATTTGGCTAAACGATTCATGTTGACAGGCGCAAAGGTCGCCTGGATTCTCCTCGCTGTGGCGTTTGAAAAGCGTTCCATGCCTCGCAGCTGCTCATGGCGAATCCAGCGACGCGCGATGAGCCCTGCTCTTGAGACCCGCAATGATCCCTTTGTGCAGGGCTCGGGCTGGACAAAGACCCCGAAGGTAACCGATTTATTATAGAACAGGGTTGCTACCGATGGTGCGCCGCGCCATGACTCAAATTGGTGTGCCCCGCGGATCGTCCGGGACTGCCAACCACGCGCATGCAACACCGCGTGCCGCGAGCAACATGCGCCCAAACAAAAACCGCCCGATATCGGGCGGTTCGCGGGGCTAAGCAAAAGCCTCTACTGGCTTATTGCGGTGGCACTTCGGGTTGTGCCGCCAGTGGCTGATACTTGATTGCCTCGTGCTGATGGCCCTGCAGGCGATCCTTGTGACGAATGACTTGCCGGTCCAGCTTGTCGATCATCAGGTCGATCGCGGCGTAGAGGTCGCCATCACAGCTTTCGACGAAGATATCCTTGCCCTTCAGATGCAGGTTGATTTCAACCTTTTGCCTCTTTTCCTTTTCCTTGTGGTTGTCGACCGAGAGGACCACACTGCCATCGATCACCTGATCGAAATGTCTTAGCACCCTGTCAAGTTTGGTGATCACGTATTCTCGCAACGCTGGCGTTACATCGAGATGGTGTCCACTGATCTTCAGATTCATAGTGCTTCTCCAAGCTAGTGGCCGCCTGGTCCGCATGAATCGCGCGAGCGCCGGTCGATTCCCTCGATCTGCCACGCCGTCCCCCGTTTGACAGGCTGCTGGCAGGTCGCATCGGCCAGCCTGCTCCGCCAAACAGCGGCGCGGCCGGAAAATACCCGCCACAGGAGGTAGCGGGCTAAAGAGACTTGCGCAGATTGACTGCCGGGATTTTCAGTGCTTCGCGGTATTTCGCAACGGTACGGCGAGCGACGACGAAACCCTGTTCCGCCAGCAGTTCGGCAATGCGGCTGTCTGAAAGAGGAGATTTGGTGTCTTCCGCTCCTATCAGTTGCTTGATGAGTGCGCGAATGGCCGTTGAAGAGGCCGCGCCCCCCGTGTCGGTGGACACGTGCGATCCGAAGAAGTACTTAAATTCAAGCGTCCCGAATGGGGTGAGCATGTACTTGCCGGTTGTCACACGCGAGACCGTCGACTCGTGTAAACCCAGCGTATCAGCTATTTCCCGCAAAACCAAGGGGCGCATGGCAATTTCGCCGTGGGCGAAAAAGTTCTTTTGACGCTCCACAATTGCCTGTGCGACACGCAGGATCGTCTCGAAGCGCTGCTGGATATTCTTGATCAGCCAACGCGCTTCCTGCAGTTGCTGCCGCAGCGAACCGCTGCCCGGATCGCCTCGATTGTTGCGCAGGATATTCGCGTACAGATGGTTGATACGCAGTTTCGGCACGACTTCCGGATTCAGTTCGGCCTGCCATCCCTGTGCCGTTTTGCGCACCATGATGTCGGGCACGACGTAGTCCGCTTCGGCCTTGCCGTAGGCCGCACCGGGGAACGGCTCCAGCGAGCGGATCAGCGCATGCGCTTCGCGCAGATCGTCGTCGCTTGCCTTCAGGTATTTGCGCAGTCGCGTGAAGTCGCGTGCGGCGAGCAGTTCCAGGTGATGCGCGACGATGTCGAGCGCGAGCGTGCGCGTGGGCGACGGCTCGAGCCGGCCCAACTGCAAACGCAGGCATTCCGACGCCGAACGCGCGCCGACCCCCGCTGGGTCGAAGCTGTGCAGCAAGGCGAGGGCCGCGTTGAGTTCGTCGGTATCGACTTCGAGTTCTTCCGGCAAATCGGCGAGGATTTCGTCGAAGGTGGCCGTCAGATAGCCGTCGTCGTCGAGCGACTCGATCAGGAACGTGATGAGCGCGCGGTCCCGCGCGCTTGCTCCCGTTACGCGAAGTTGAGCAGTCAGGTGATCGCGCAGCGTCGTGGTCGATTCGTGGATTTGCAGCGGCGGCAGATCGTCGTCGTCCGATGCGTTGCCCGAACGGCCGTAGTCGTCGAGATTCCACTGGTTGGCGTCCGAGTTCGCATCCGAACCCATGCCGTTGTATTCGTCCACACCCTGTGGCTCGCCGCCTTCCTGGCTTTCGCCGGAGGACGTCGACGACGACGAGGACGGCGGCGCGCCCGACATCTCTTCCGGCGACGTGTTCTGCGAGGTCTGCGCGATGACAGTGCCGTCGGCGGCGACGCGCAACGGACTCGCGATCCAGTCGTCCTCCGTTTCGAGCAACGGATTCTGGGCGATCGCCATCGACACTTCCTGTTGCAGTTCGAGCGTAGACAGCTGCAGCAGCCGGATGGACTGTTGCAGTTGTGGTGTCAGCGCAAGATGCTGCGACAGGCGAAGTTGGAGGCTGGCTTTCATGGCAATGTGTGATTCATTGTAGAGAGTTTGCCACGACCGCGATACCTTGCGACACCCGCAAAAACGCGCGTGTCCCAGATTTTGGCGCGGACGGCCGATAACGCGCGCAAACCGCGCGCAACTACGTAAGCGACAACGCGCCAGCGTAGCCCGTCAAAATTACTGAACCCGTGTTATGAAACGGCCTGGGATCAGGCCGTGAGGGCGCTGCAAGCGGCGTGCACGAGCCGCTTGCGGGCGTTACATGCGGAAGTGTTCGCCCAGATAGACGCGGCGCACGCTCTCGTTTTCAATGATGTCGCCGGGCGCGCCGGCTGCGAGCACGCTACCGTCGCTGATGATATATGCGTGATCGCAGATACCGAGTGTCTCGCGGACGTTGTGATCGGTGATGAGCACGCCGATGTTGCGCTGCTTCAGGAACTTCACGATCTTCTGAATTTCCAGCACCGCAATGGGGTCGACGCCCGCGAACGGTTCGTCGAGCAGGATGAAGCTCGGATTGGTCGCAAGGGCGCGCGCGATCTCGACGCGGCGGCGCTCGCCGCCCGACAGCGACAGCGCCGGGTTCTCCCGCAAGTGCGCAATCTGCAGTTCGTCGAGCAGCGCTTCCGTGCGCGACGCGATCGCGTCCTTCGACAGACGCTTGCCGTCCTCGCCGACCTGCAGCTCCAGCACCGCGCGGATGTTTTCCTCGACGGAGAGCTTGCGGAACACGGACGCTTCCTGCGGCAGATACGACAGGCCGAGCGACGCGCGCTTGTGAATGGGCAGAAGGCTGATCGACTTGCCGTCGAGATCGATCTCGCCGGCGTCGAGCGGCACCAGGCCGACGATCATGTAGAACGACGTGGTCTTGCCGGCGCCGTTCGGGCCGAGCAGGCCGACCACTTCGCCGCTCTTCACGTCGAGCGAGACGTCCTTGACGACCGTGCGCGAACCATAGCGCTTCTTCAGATTGCGGACGACGAGCGAACTGCTGGTGCCCGCCGGCTTTCGGTTGGGAAGGGCGGGGGCGCTCACGGCTTCGTC
This sequence comes from Paraburkholderia sp. XV, assembly GCF_020177535.1. Classification (NCBI taxonomy): domain Bacteria; kingdom Pseudomonadati; phylum Pseudomonadota; class Betaproteobacteria; order Burkholderiales; family Burkholderiaceae; genus Paraburkholderia; species Paraburkholderia sp. XV. The sequence continues at coordinate 21,681 of NZ_JAGUUD010000032.1, forward strand.
GATCCTTGTCCCTGGAACTGGTTGGTCGGTTGTAGTGTGGTGGACGGCCCGGTGATCGGCTGGGCGCCGCCGTTGCGCGGCGACAGCATGGCGCGCACACGGCCGTTCGGATTGCCCGGACCTGCGACGTCCTTGCCGGCCTTCGCCGTGTAGAAGTCGTTCTGGCCGTCGTACGTGATGACGCTGCCGTGCACTTCGTCCATGATCGTGTTCAGACCTTGCAGGCGGCGCACGGTTGCGCGCGTCGTCAGCGTGGTGAGGTCCTGCTTGCCGTCGTAGTCGATGCGTTCGGCATCACCGTCGATGTATTCATCGACGCCGTCGCGCTTCTGGCGAAAGTACGCGAGGTTCTTGCCCGTCGACGTGCCCGTTGCATATTGATAGCCCTGCGGGTCCTGCGTCACTTCGACGCGGTCCGCCTTGATCACGATCGTGCCTTTGGTCGCGACCACGTGGCCGGTGAAGATGTTGACCTGTTTGAGGTCGTCATACGTCATGTTGTCCGCTTCGATATTGAGCGGTTTGTCCTTGTCGGCACGTTCGGCGTGCGCGAGCGGCGCAATACCGGCAAGCGGCAAGGCGATCAACAGTGCCGCAAGCCCGGCGCGGCTCGTGCGAAACGCGCGCATGCGGCCGGACTCAAAACGGGGGAACGATTCGTTCATGCAGTCACGCTGGAATTGGATTTACCCGGGTTGCTTCTGGGAACTGCCGGAGTCGACGGGGGCGATGGCGCCACGCACGTTGCCGAATAGCTGGATGACCCGGGTGACATTGTTGTAGTTCATACCGCTGGCCGTCATGATCGACTGGCCGCGCTGAAGTTTAACCGGCTTTTCCGTCTCGATCACATCGTCGTTCACGAGCACGCGGAAATGCGAGGAATCGGCCTGCATTCTCGGGTCGCCAAAACCCGCGTCGCGCACGATACGCGCGTTGTCGTACAGATCGACGATCGACGCGTCGCCGTTCACCGTGCCCCGGTCGCCCGTCGCCGTGACGACGGGTTTGCCCGGCTGGAACGCACGAATGGCGGGCATGGTGAGGTCGCTCACTTCGTTATCTTCGTAGTGGACGAGCTTCGACGCGGTGAGGCGGTATTGCGTTGCGCCCGACTGGTCGAGTTCGGATATCGAAAAGTTATCCGCGAAATAGTCCGGCGTGTGCTGTTTCGGCCTGACCACGCCTTCGTCCTGGCGCGGCAGCGTAGCCTGCAGCAGCCAGTACGTGACGCCGGCGAGCGCCGCCATCGCGACGAGCGGGATCAGCGAGGTCCAGCGAAACTGGTTCATCCGACAAGGCCTCGCTGCACCTCGCCGCTGCATGCGGCGGCGAGCAGCGCGTCATAGCGGCCTTGCGCGCGCAGCAGCGCGTCGCACACTTCGCGCACCGCGCCGTGGCCGCCGCGCGCTTCGCTGACCCAGTGCGCACGGGCGATCACTTCGGGATGCGAGTTTGCCGGTGCGGCCGCGAAGCCGACTTTCAGCATCACGGCGAGATCGACCCAGTCGTCGCCCATGTAGCCGCATTCTTCCGGCGTGCGGCCCGTTTCCTTCAGCAACGCTTCAAATGCCGCGAGCTTGTGCTCGACGCCCTGATACACATGCGTGATGCGCAGATTTTCCGCGCGCTTTTCGACGATGCCCGACTTGCGCCCCGTGATGATCGCCGTGTCGATGCCTGCCTCGCGCAGCAGCTTGGCGCCGTGACCGTCCATCGAGTTGAAGGCCTTCATCGTGTCGCCTTCGGCCGTAAACAGCAGGCTGCCGTCGGTGAGCACGCCATCGACGTCGAAAATCATCAACTTCACGCGGCTTGCGCGTTCGGCTGCGGTCAGGGCGGTGGCCATCAGATCACCTTCTTCGAAAACAGATCGTGCATGTTGAGTGCGCCGATCAGCTTGCCTGCTTCATCGACGACGAGCATCTGATTGATCCGGTGGCGCTCCATCAGTTCCACGGCTTCGACCGCGAGCCGGTCGGGACCGATCGTGCGCGGGCCGTGCGTCATCACGGAGCTGATTGACAGCGCGCGGAAATCGCCGTCGCGCTCGAGCACGCGGCGCAGATCGCCGTCGGTGAAAATGCCTTTGACGCGCTCGTTTTCGTCGACGATGGCCGTCATGCCCATGCGCTTGGCCGTCAGCTGGAACAGCGCGTCGCGTACGGTCGCGTCCGACAGCACCTTCGGCACCTGGTCGCCCGTGCGCATCACGTCGCGCACGTAGGTGAGCAGACGCCGGCCCAGCGCGCCGCCGGGATGTGAGCGCGCGAAATCGTCGGCGCCGAAGCCGCGCGCTTCGAGCACGGCAACGGCGAGCGCATCGCCGAGCGCGAGCGCAGCCGTGGTGCTGGCCGTCGGCGCGAGATTCATCGGGCACGCTTCCTTTTCGACGCCGCAGTACAGATGCACGTCGGCGATCGTGGCGAGGCTCGAACCGGGGCGGCCCGTCATCGCGATCATCTTCGCGCCGAGGCGCTTGACGAGCGGCAGGATCGCAACCAGTTCCTCCGATTCGCCGGAATTCGACATGCCGATGAAGACGTCGTCGGCCGTCACCATGCCGAGATCGCCGTGGCTGGCTTCCGCGGGATGCACGAAGAACGCGGGCGTGCCCGTGCTCGCGAGCGTCGCTGCGAGCTTGCGCGCGATATGACCGGATTTGCCGATGCCGGACACGACCACACGCCCGCGGCAGCCGAGAATGAAGTCGATTGCTTCGAGGAACGCATCGTCGAGATGATCGCGAAGCGAGCGCACGGCTTCTGCTTCGATGTCCAGCACGTCGCGAGCGAGCGCAAGTGCCCGGTCGCCATTGATTTTCGCTATCATCCGGGGAGTATAGCAAAGGCGCTTGTTCGCCGCGCCGGGAACGACCTTTCCGGACATTGCCTTCACGGGCCCCTGAACCTTGCTGCGCGGGCGTTTGCGCGTGGCTCCGCCGACGAACCAGGATGCTCTCTTCCATGCGCTTTTGCCGATGATTTCCCCGCTCGAAATGACGCTGTTCCTGCTGCTGGCTTCAGTGGTGGGCGTCGTCGTGTTCCGCTATCTGAACCTGCCGCCGATGCTGGGCTATCTGTCCGTCGGGATCGTGGTGGGGCCGCACGCGTTCGGCATCGTGCCGGATTCGGTCGGCGCGCAGAACCTCGCCGAATTCGGCGTCGTGTTCCTGATGTTCTCGATCGGGCTGGAGTTCTCGCTCGCCAAGTTGCGCTCGATGCGCCGGCTCGTCTTCGGCCTCGGCCTGTTGCAGGTGCTCGGCACGATTGCCGTCGCGGTCTCGCTCGGCTTTGTATTCGAGCGCTGGGTGCATATCTCGTGGCAGGCGAGCGTCGCGCTGGGCGGCGCGCTCGCGATGTCGTCGACGGCCATCGTCAGCAAGATGCTCGCGGAGCGGCTCGAAATCGAAACCGAGCATGGCCGTAATATCTTCGGCGTGCTGCTGTTCCAGGATCTGGCCGTGGTGCCGTTGCTCATCATCATCGCGGCGCTCGGCGGCAACTCGGAAGACCTGATGGCGGCGCTCGGCATCGCGTCGATCAAGATCGTGATCGCGCTGGCGCTGCTGCTGATCGTCGGCCAGAAGTTCATGACGCGCTGGTTCAACGTGGTCGCGCGGCGGCGCTCGCAGGAACTGTTCATTCTGAACCTGCTGCTCGTCACGCTCGGCGCCGCGTTCATCACGGATAAATTCGGCCTGTCGCTCGCGCTCGGCGCGTTCATCGCGGGCATGCTGATCGCCGAGACGCCTTACCGGCATCAGGTGGAAGAGGACATCAAGCCGTTTCGCGACGTGCTGCTCGGTCTGTTCTTCGTGACGACGGGCATGCTGCTCAATCCGATGGTGATCTGGCAGCATCCCTTGATCGTGCTGGCGTTCCTGATTGGCCCGGTGCTGCTGAAAGCGGTGATGATCACGGGGCTCGCGCGCCTGTTCGGCGCGACGCCGGGCGTGGCGATGCGCACGGGCATCGGGCTCGCGCAGGCGGGCGAGTTCGGTTTCGTGCTGCTCAATCTGATTCTCGACAAACATCTCGTCGACGCGACGCTGTTGCAGGCCATTCTCGCCGCGATGCTGCTGTCGATGCTCGCCGCGCCGTTCATGATCCAGAACGCCGACCGTCTCGTGTTGCGCGTGTCGTCGACGGAATGGATGATGCAATCGCTGCAGATGACGCGCATCGCGACGCAAAGTCTCAAGCAGAGCGGCCACGTGATCATCTGCGGTTACGGCCGCGCCGGGCAGAACCTTGCGCGCATGCTGGAGCACGAAGGCCTTTCGTACGTCGCGCTCGACCTCGATCCCGACCGCGTCGCGGCGGCGGCTGCGGCGGGCGAGTCGGTCGTGTTCGGCGACGCCGGGCGGCGCGAGTCGCTGCTTGCTGCGGGTATCCATCGCGCGGCGACCGTCGCGATCACCTATGCGAACACGCCGTCCGCGCTGCGCGTGCTGCACAACATCCACGAGCTCGAACCGACGCTGCCCGTGATCGTGCGCACCGTCGATGACTCCGACCTCGAAAAGCTGCTCGCCGCAGGGGCGACGGAAGTGATTCCGGAGATCGTCGAAGGCAGCCTGATGCTCGCGTCGCACACGCTGGTCGTGATGGGCGTGCCGATGCGGCGCGTCGTGCGGCGTGTCGAGGAGCTGCGCGACGAGCGTTATAGTCTGTTGCGCGGCTACTTCCACGGCGCGGACGACGTCGATGACGACGACGGTCACGAGCAGGTGCGGCTACAATCGGTGCCCGTCGACGAAAAGGCGGATGCCGTCGGACGCACGCTCGAAGAGCTCGGGCTGTTCGATCTGGGCGTCGAAGTCACGGCGATTCGCCGGCACGGTATACGCGGCGTCGAGCCCGATCCGTCGACCAAGCTGCGCGCAAGCGATATCGTCGTGCTGCGCGGCCTGCCCGAGGCGCTGGCCGAAGCGGAAGAGCGTTTGTCGAAGCATCGGCGCGCGGGCGCGGCAGCGGCCTGACGCTTGCTGTCATTTCACCGTAGATCACGCCGCGCGAGGTTCGCCACGCTAGACGAACGCGCGCTGCATTCATGCAATTCACTGGAAATATCAGGGTCTTGACGGACCCGTCTGGAGTCATCATGTCCAACGCGCCTGCGAATCAGCCTTTCGATCCGGCCGATTACATCAACAGCCAGATCCGCACGGTGCCCGACTGGCCGCAGCCCGGCGTGCAGTTCCGCGACATCACGCCGCTTCTGCAAAACCCCAAAACGCTGCGCGTGCTGATCGATCTGTTCGTGCAGCGCTATATCGACCAGAGGCTCGACTATGTCGCGGGGCTCGATGCGCGCGGCTTCATCATCGGGCCGATTCTCGCGTACGAGCTGAACCTCGGTTTCATCCCGATCCGCAAGGTCGGCAAGCTGCCGTACAAGACCGTGTCCGAATCGTACGAACTCGAATACGGCACGGCGACTGTCGAGATTCATGAGGACGCCTGCAAGCCGGGCGACCGCGTCGTGATCGTCGACGATCTGATCGCAACGGGTGGCACGATGATGGCGGGCAAGAAGCTGCTCGAGCGTCTCGGGGCGACGGTGATCGAAGGCGCGGCGATCGTCGATCTGCCCGATCTCGGTGGCTCGAAGCTGCTGCGTGAAGCCGGCCTGCCGCTTTTCACCGTCACGACGTTCGGCGGCCATTGATTCCTTTGCACGTCTCTGTGTACGTCCCTTCGAACGGAGCTTAAGCGGATGCCAAACTTCCTGCTCTTCCTCGCGACGTCGATCGCGATCACGTTCGCGCCCGGTCCCGACAATCTGCAGGTTCTCGCGCGCGGCATTTCGCAGGGACGCGCAGCGGGCTTCGTCGCGGCACTCGGTTTCGCGGCGGGTATTTCGTTTCACACGACGCTCGCCGCGCTCGGCATCGCGGCCGTGCTGCGTTCGTCGCCCGTTGCGTTCGAGGTCCTCAAGCTCGCGGGCGCCGCCTATCTGATCTGGATCGGCATCAAGGCGTTGCGCAGCAAAGGTCTTGCAACGGCGCACGAGCGTCCGCCGCAACCGCTCGCGTCGATCTTCCGTCAGAGCGTGATCGGCAACATGCTGAATCCGAAAGTAACGTTGTTCTTCGTCGTGTTCCTGCCGCAATTCGTCGATCCGCATGGCGCGCAGGGCGTCACGTTGCAGATGCTCGAACTGGGCGCGCTGTTCATGTTGCAAACGGTCGTCGTGTTCTCGCTGTTCGGCGTGTGCGCCGGCATGATCGGCGGATGGCTCAAGCGCCGGCCGCGCGTAGGCGTGTGGCTCGACCGGCTCGCGGGCGCGACCTTCATCGCGATCGGCATTCGCGTCGCGCTGCGCGATTGATTCATCGCGCTCAATTCATCACGCTGTCTGGAGTTTTCATGTCTTTGCCTTGCATCGCCGCCGCGCGCCGTTTCGATCCTGCCTTGCATGTTCCGTTTGTGATCGACGGCGAGCGAGTCGGCTGGGTTCGCGTGAGCGACGTGCCGCTGCTCCAGCGCTGGCCCGATGTGTTTGACATCGACACGCAGCGCGTGGCGCTTTCCCCGCAGTTCGGCACCGTCGATCTGCGCAGCGCGGCGCTCGGCTCGGTGATCGGCGCGCTTGCCGCCGAGGGCCGCATTCCTGGCTGGCGAGATGAAACGTATGCGATCCGCAATGCCTTCGATGCGCCGCCCCTCGCTTATATCGAGCGTGCGGCGTCGCGCTTTTTCGGCACGATGACGTACGCGGTGCACCTGAACGGCGTCGTAGAATATGCGGATCGCGCGCCGCAGCTATGGATCGCGCGCCGCAGCGACACGAAGGCAACCGATCCCGGCATGCTCGACAACGTCGTCGCGGGCGGCATCGGCTGGGGCTTCAGCCTCGCCGAGACTATCGTCAAGGAGTGCTGGGAAGAAGCGGGCATTCCGGAAGAGATCGCCGCGCGCGCTGTTGCCGGACGCACCGCGCATGTGCTGCAATCGCTGCCCGAAGGCACGCAGGCCGAGCAGATCTTCATCTACGACCTCGCGTTGCCTGAAGACTTTGCGCCGCGCAATCAGGACGGCGAAGTCGGCGAGCATCGGCTGGCGCGCATCGAAGATGTCGCGCAGGCGATCGAAGAAGGCGCGATGACAGTCGATGCAAGTCTCGCGACACTCGATTGTCTGTTGCGCCGCCGCTGGATCGACGAAGATGCATGCGAAGGCATCGAAGCGCTATTCGCACCGCCCGTTCTCGCCTGACGACGCGACTTGACGTACACCACGAAACACGCACTGAAGAAGGGAGTCACCGAGGTCATGTCGACCGAACACAGCTTTATTCTCAAACTGTCGTGCGCCGATCGGCCCGGCATCGTTCACGCCGTGTCGGGTTTTCTGTTCGAGCGCGGCAGCAACATCCTCGACTCCGCGCAATTCGGCGACAGCCACACGGGTGAGTTTTTCATGCGCGTCCACTTCCAGCAGGTGGGCGGCGATCCTGGCCTCGACGCGCTGCGCGCTGCGTTCACGACGCTCGCCGAGCAGTTCGGCATGCGCTGGGAACTGCACGACGCGAACGAGAAGCCGCGCGTCGTGCTCATGGTGTCGAAGATCGGCCACTGTCTGAACGATTTGCTGTTCCGCTATCGCACGGGGCAACTGAACATCGAGATTCCCGCCATCATCTCCAATCACAAGGAGTTCTATCAGCTCGCCGCCAGCTACGACATTCCGTTCCATCATTTCCCGCTGACGTCGAAGGACGCAAAGGCGCAGCAGGAAGCGCGGGTGCTCGAAGTGATCGACGAGTGCAAGGCGGATCTGGTCGTGCTCGCGCGCTATATGCAGATTCTGTCGCCGGAACTGTGCGAACGGCTGGCGGGACGCGCGATCAACATTCACCACTCGTTCCTGCCGAGCTTCAAGGGCGCGAAGCCGTATTACCAGGCGTTCGATCGCGGCGTGAAGCTGATCGGCGCGACTGCGCATTACGTGACGACGGATCTCGACGAAGGCCCGATCATCGAACAGGAAGTGGAGCGCGTCGATCACAGCATGACGCCGGATCAACTGACGGCGATTGGCCGCGACGTCGAGTGCGTGACGCTTGCGCGCGCGGTGAAGTGGCACGTCGAGCATCGTATTGTGCTGAACGGCAGCAAGACGGTCGTGTTCCGCTGATACGGCTTGCCTTGATTGAAACCGGCGCGTGTCATGATCGGCAGCGCCGGTTTTTTATTTGGCGAAGCGGATGATGCGTCAGCGCGAAGCCGCGCTTTCCGTCTGCGTCTGAACGACCCGCGTTTTTGTCTTGCGTGCGCTCGATGCCTGGCGGCGCGCGTTCATCTTCTTCAGCCAGATCAGCAGACCCGTGGCGCTCAGCACGGCGACCATCACGCCGACACAACTGATCAGGATTCGCCCGCCCGTGCCGAGAATACGCCCCGAATGCAACGGGAATTGCGCCTGCATGAAGAGGTCGCCCGCCGTTCCCTTGCCGGGAATTTGCGCGCCTAGCGGCTGGCCGTTTTGCGCGTTCCAGTATGTCCACGCGTTGCCGAGACCGCCGTCGCCGTGGTCGTCGCCGGCGCCGAAATAGCCGATGCCGTACACGTGGAACATCGGTGCGTAGTAGATCGCGCCCGGCGGCGCTTCGATGTGCTTGTCCGCGCGTGCCTGCACCGCCTTCTTCAGGATCGCTTCGCGTGCGATCGGAGCTTCGTTCGGCTTTGCGTTGGGCAGCAACGACGGATCGGTGAACGGCGTGGGCGTGAGCGTCGAGAAGAACTTGACGACCGGCTGCACGACAGGCGCCGAGAGGTTCATCGATACCGACGTCACCGCCATCATCAGCAGCAAACTCCAGATCCAGACGCCGCCCGAGCGGTGCAAGTCGAACGTGAGCGCGTAGCCGCCGCGCCGCACACGAAACGCAAACGACTTCTTCCACGCCTTCACGCTCGGGAACGACAGCACGAGGGCAATCACGCTATCGAAAATCCACACGATCCCGACCATCCCCATCAGCCACGTGCCGATGTCGATGCCGCCCGTGAACGGCAGGAACAGCGTGTAGTGCAGCTTGTAGATGAACGGCATCAGATTGAGCCGCGCGATGGACAGCGCCCCCCATTCACGGCGGCTCTGGATTGCGCCTGTCGCGGGATCGACGGCGATCTGGTTGAAGTCGAGCGTGTACGGCTGGTTCGTTTTCGGGTCAACGCGCGGCAGCACCATCATCTGCAACGCATGGCCCGGTTCGACGGAGAGCGGCAGATAGGTCACCTCGAGGCGCGGATCGCCCGCTTCGACGCGGCGCGCGAGTTCCAGCGACGGCAGCGGCGGTGCGTCGCTGCGCGCATAGAAGAAGGTCGGATTGAGCATCGCGTCGAGTTCGTGATCCCACGCGATCAGCGCGCCCGTCAGTCCCGCGACGAACAGAAACAGCGCCGTTCCGATGCCGAACCATCGATGCAGACGCACGAGCACGGGTCTCATGCGCAGCTCCCGTCGAAGATGACGGCCGTGGACGGCGGAAAAATGACGGACATGACGGCGCGATGCCTTGCGAATAAGAATGATTCGCATCTTATGGGGCGAACGAGGATGCCGCAAGAGCTTCGTAAGGACGGGAGATGTTTATTTCTGTGCGTGCGACGTTCGGCGCGGTGCCGTCAATGAGATCGTACGGTGGTGCGACAAAATGACGCAGACGCCTTTTCAACGCACTTTGTTTGCGTCGCGGATATGAAAAAGGCGACCTCAGGCCGCCCTTTGTGCTCGTGCGCTCGCCCTTCGTAGCGTTAAACCAGCCGCAGATAGATCAGTTCGCGCTTGATGTACGCATAGAAGATCGGCGCGGCGATCACGCCCGGAATGCCGAACGCGGCTTCCATCACGAGCATGGCGATCAGCAGTTCCCACGCGCGCGCCTCGATCTGTCCGCCGATGATGCGGGCGTTGAGGAAATACTCGAGCTTGTGGATCAGGATCAGGAAGATCAGCGCCGTGACAGCAGCCGGAAAGCTCACGGAAAGCGCCACGGCCACGATCAGCGTGTTCGAGATCAGATTGCCGATCACAGGCAGCAGGCCGACGATGAACGTGATGATCACGAGCGTCTTCGCCATCGGCAGCGGCGCGTGAAAGAGCGGCAACAGCAGCAACAGGAAAATGCCCGTGAACACGGTGTTGATCGCCGAGATCTTCACCTGAGCGAACACGATGCGGCGGAACGCGTCGGCAAAACGGCTGACGCGCGTGATGAAGGCTGTGGACAGCGGCAGCCGCTGCATATGCCGGGTCGCGCCGACCGCGATGATCGCGCCGATGATCATGCCGATCAGCACATGCGTGAAGATGCGCGCCGCGTTCTTGCCGCCTTGCGACAGCGTGCTCGCGTGCGTCTGCATCAGCACGGCGGCCTTTTCCTTCATCTGCTCGGTGGAGACGGGCAGGTTCTGCGCGACGAATTGCGGCAGACGGCCGCGCGCCTGATCGATCAGCGACATGGCCTGGTCGAGCAGCTTCTGCACGCTGGGCACGTCCTTCTCGAAGTGTTCGATGATGGCGACGGTGAAGCCTGTGAGGGCACCGACTATCACCGCCGACAGAATCACCACCGCGAGCCAGCGCGCGCGCCCGCTCGACATGTGCTTTTCGATGCGGGGCGCGAGCGTGTGGACGAGCTGGTACACGAGCATGCCGGCGAGCAGCGCGCCGAGCAGCCTGAGTTCGAGCACCGCCCACATCGCGACGAGCGCGACGATGTAGCTGCCGATTTCGACCGCCGACAGTTTCGGCAGGCTCATGTCGCTGGTCAGCCTGACCGGGCGAGGGCGCAGATCCTGCACCTGCCCGTCATCACGGGCCGGATTACGCTTGGCCATGGCTTTCTATAGTCTCCAACCTCAGGTTTTGACGCTCGGCTTGCCGGCTTTCGCCCGTGCCTTGCCCGTTGCTCTTGCTGTTCCTGCCGCTGGTTTCGCTGTCGATTTCGATGCCGGTTTCGGCGCATCTGCGGCAACGGCCTTTTTTGACCTTGCCGGTTTTACGGCCGGTTTCGCCGATTCTGCAGCGCCTTCGATGACAGTTGCCTCCGCTTCCTCATCAGATTCTTCGCTGTCCACCTGCTTCGCATTGTCCGCGCCTGCTGCCGCTTCGCCTGCCGCCTTGTCGCGCTGCAACAGCGGCGCGAGGTAGCGTCCGGTAAAACTTGCCTTCGACTTCGCAATCTGCTCCGGCGTGCCCTGCGCGATGATCTGACCGCCGCCGGCGCCGCCTTCGGGCCCGAGATCGATGACCCAGTCGGCAGTTTTTATCACATCGAGATTATGCTCGATGATGACCACGGTATTTCCTTGATCGCGCAACCGATGGATCACTTCCAGCAACAGCGCGATATCGTGGAAGTGCAAACCCGTGGTCGGCTCGTCGAGGATATACAGTGTGCGACCCGTATCGCGCTTGCTCAGTTCCAGCGACAGCTTCACGCGCTGCGCCTCGCCGCCCGACAGCGTGGTCGCCGACTGGCCAAGCCGGATATAGCCCAGACCGACATCGAGCAGCGTTTTCAGCTTGCGCGCGACGACGGGCACCGCCTTGAAAAAGTCGTATGCGTGCTCGACCGTCATCTCCAGCACTTCGCTGATGTTCTGGCCTTTGTAGAGAATGTCGAGCGTTTCGCGGTTGTAGCGCTTGCCGTGACAGACGTCGCACGGCACGTATACGTCGGGCAGGAAGTGCATTTCGACCTTCAGCACGCCGTCGCCCTGGCACGATTCACAGCGCCCGCCCTTCACGTTGAACGAGAAGCGGCCGGGATCGTAGCCGCGTTCCTTGGCGGCGGGGACGCCCGCGAACAGCTCGCGGATCGGCGTGAAGAGGCCCGTGTACGTGGCGGGATTCGAGCGCGGCGTGCGGCCAATGGGCGACTGGTCGACGTTGATGACCTTGTCGAAATGTTCGAGCCCTTCGATCGCCTCGAACGGCGAAGGCTCGGCCGACGAACCGTACAGATGCTGCGCGACGGCGTGATACAGCGTGTCGTTGATCAGCGTCGACTTGCCCGAGCCCGACACGCCCGTCACGCAGGTCAACAGACCGACGGGCAGATCGAGCGTTACGTGCTTCAGATTGTTGCCGTACGCCTCGATGATGCGCAGACGGCGTTCGTCGGGCTGTTTGCGGTCGTCGGGGAATTCGATGCGCCGCGCGCCCGCGAGATACTGGCCCGTCATCGACGCCGGGTCAGCCTGCACTTCGTCAGGCGTGCCTTCGGCGATCACCATGCCGCCGTGCTCGCCCGCGCCCGGCCCCATATCGACGACATAATCGGCCATGCGAATCATGTCTTCGTCGTGCTCGACGACGATCACCGAGTTGCCGAGATCGCGCAAATGCTTGAGCGTCGAGATGAGGCGGTCGTTGTCGCGCTGATGCAGGCCGATGGACGGCTCGTCGAGCACGTACATCACGCCCGTCAACCCCGAGCCGATCTGCGACGCGAGACGGATGCGCTGCGCCTCGCCGCCCGACAGCGTTTCGGCGCTGCGTTCGAGCGACAGGTAATCGAGCCCGACGTTATTCAGGAACATCAGACGCGCGACGATTTCCTTGATGACCTTGTCGGCGATTTCGCGTTTCGCGCCTTCGAGCCGCAGCGTCTGGAAATAGCCGAGCGTGTCGCGCAGCGGCCAGCCGCTGACTTCGAAGATGCCGCGCGCGTCACTGTCCGCGCCGATTCGCACGAAACGCGCTTCGCGGCGCAAACGCGTGCCTTCGCACGACGGACACGCCTGGTTGTTCTGATACTTCGCCAGCTCCTCGCGCACCGCGACCGAATCGGTCTCGCGATAACGCCGTTCCAGATTCGGAATGATCCCTTCGAACACATGCTCGCGCACGGATGTGCGGCCGCGCTCGTTGATGTACGAGAACGGCACCGTCTGCTTGCCCGAGCCATACAGCAGGATCTGGCGGACCTTTTCGGGCAGGTCTTCGAACGCGGTGTCGATATCGAATTCGAAGAACGCCGCGAGGCTTTGCAGCATCTGGAAGTAGAACTGGTTGCGCCGGTCCCAACCCTTGACCGCGCCCGCCGCGAGCGACAGCGACGGATGCGCGACCACCCGCTTCGGGTCGAAGAACGTGATCTGGCCCAGGCCGTCGCACTCCGGGCACGCGCCCATCGGATTGTTGAACGAAAAAAGGCGCGGCTCCAGTTCCTGCAGCGAATACGAGCAGATCGGACACGCGAACTTCGAGCTGAACAGATGCTCTTTGTCGGTGTCCATTTCGAGCGCGATCGCGCGGCCATCGGCAAGACGCAGCGCGGTTTCGAACGATTCGGCCAGACGCTGCTTCGCGTCGGCGCGCACCTTCAGACGGTCAACCACCACGTCGATGGTGTGCTTGTCGTTCTTTTTCAACTGCGGCAGCGAGTCGACTTCGTAGATTTTCGCGACGCCTTCGTTCGCCGTGCCGCCGCCCGAGCGCACGCGAAACCGGATGAAGCCTTGCGCCTGCATGTCTTCGAACAGCTCCGTGTGCTCGCCTTTGCGGTTCGCGACGACGGGCGCGAGGATCATCAGCCGTGTGTCTTCGGGCAGCGCAAGCGCGGCGTCCACCATCTGCGAGACGCTTTGCGCCTCCAGCGGAATTTCGTGGTCCGGGCAGTAGGGCGTGCCGACACGTGCGTAAAGGAGTCGCAGGTAGTCGTGGATTTCGGTGACCGTGCCGACTGTCGAGCGCGGGTTGTGCGAGGTGGCTTTCTGCTCGATCGAAATGGCGGGCGACAGACCCTCGATCAGATCGACGTCCGGCTTTTCCATCAGTTGCAGAAATTGCCGGGCGTACGCGGACAGGCTCTCCACATAGCGGCGCTGGCCCTCGGCGTAGAGCGTGTCGAAGGCGAGCGACGATTTGCCCGAGCCGGACAAGCCGGTAATCACGACCAGCTTGTGACGCGGCAGGTCGAGATTGACGTTCTTCAGGTTGTGGGTCCGAGCCCCACGGATACGGATTTGTTCCATGAACCGGCGGGAAGAGGAGAAGGCTAAACCTGCTACTATAACGACTTTTCCAGACCGCCGTTACGGCTTCCTGACAGTGCGCAAACGGCGCGCTGACAAAGACGAAAGCGTCGTTTTTTCGCGGTTCAGCGTTGTGGCGAATGGCTCGTATGTGAGGGCGATTTCTGCCTTCTGCAAGGCACCAGGCAGCCGTTGTAAGCTCGGTCAGCGTCGGAGGCTGCGCGTGCGTCGTGCATGCGGGCTACCGCGCATTCGCTGCCCGTTCATTCAATAATCGTTCCCGATGTCCAATCCGTCCGCCACCTCCACACGCATGAGCGCGCCCGAGTTGCGCGCGACCGTGTCGCTTGCCGCGATCTTCGCGCTGCGCATGCTGGGTCTCTTCATGATCATGCCCGTCTTCTCGATCTACGCGAAGACGATCCCGGGCGGCGACAACGTGCTGCTGGTCGGCATTGCGCTGGGTGCGTACGGCGTGACGCAGTCGCTGCTCTATATCTTCTACGGCTGGGTGTCCGACATGATCGGCCGCAAGCCGGTCATCGCGATGGGCTTGCTGATCTTCGCGCTGGGCAGCTTCGTCGCCGCGTTCGCGCACGACATGACGTGGATCATCGTCGGCCGGGTGATCCAGGGGATGGGCGCGGTGTCGTCGGCGGTGATCGCGTTCATCGCGGACCTGACGGCCGAAGAGCATCGCACCAAGGCGATGGCGATGGTGGGCGGCTCGATCGGCGTGTCGTTTGCGGTGGCGATCGTCGGCGCGCCGATCGTGTTTCACTGGCTCGGCATGAGCGGCCTGTTCGCGCTGGTCGGCATTTTCTCGATTCTGGCGATCGGCGTCGTGCTGTGGATCGTTCCCGACGCGCCGAAGCCCGTGCATGTGCCCGCGCCGTTCCGCGAAGTCCTGCACAACGCGGAACTGCTGCGTCTGAACTTCGGCGTGCTGGTGCTGCACGCGACGCAGACGGCGCTGTTTCTCGTGGTGCCGCGCATTCTGGAGGCGGGCGGCCTGCCCGTCTCGTCGCACTGGAAGATTTACCTGCCCGTGATGGGCCTCGCGTTCGTGATGATGGTCCCGGCGATCATCGCCGCGGAAAAGCGCGGCAAGATGAAGCCTGTGCTGCTGGGTGCGATTGGTCTTATCCTGATCGGCCAGTTACTTCTCGGCATCGCACCGCATACCATTCTGACTGTGGCCGCGATTCTGTTCGTCTACTTTCTCGGTTTCAACATTCTCGAGGCTTCGCAGCCTTCGCTGGTGTCGAAGCTGGCGCCGGGCACCCGCAAGGGCGCGGCGGCGGGCGTCTACAACACCACGCAGTCGATCGGCCTTGCAATGGGCGGCGTGATCGGCGGCTGGCTTTTGAAAGTCGATGGACAGAGCGCCGTGTTTTTTGCATGCTCAGGGCTTGTCGCTTGCTGGCTTATAATCGCGGCCAGCATGAAACAGCCGCCACGCAAGGCGTAACGCTTTTACGGCACGAATTTACAAGGCGGCGGTCAATCGGGGCGCAGCGGCGCGCTTTCCGTTCACTGACACAGGCGGCTGGGGCGCGAGGCGCCATCGGCGCCGCGTCGCCGGCAACGGAATCAACAGGAGAAACTCATGGCATCCGTGAACAAGGTCATTCTCGTCGGCAATCTGGGTGCCGATCCGGAAGTCCGTTATCTTCCGAGCGGCGACGCAGTGGCGAACATTCGCCTTGCCACGACTGATCGCTACAAGGACAAGCAATCCGGTGAATTCAAGGAAATGACGGAATGGCACCGCATTTCGTTCTTCGGGCGCCTGGCTGAGATCGTGTCGGAGTATCTGAAGAAGGGCTCGGCGGTGTACATCGAAGGCCGCATCCGCACGCGCAAGTATCAGGCGCAGGACGGCACCGACCGTTACTCGACGGAAATCGTCGCTGAACAGATGCAGATGCTCGGCGGCCGTGGTGGCGCGGGCGGTGGTGGCGGCGACGACGGCGGTTATAGCCGTGGCGAATCAATGGAGCGCGGCGGTGGCGGCGGTGGCCGCATGTCGGGCGGCGGCGGTGGTGCAGGCCGTGTGTCGGGCGGCGGTGGCGGCGGTCAGAGCCGTCCGAGCGCGCCGGCTGGTGGCGGGTTCGACGAAATGGACGACGATATTCCGTTCTGAAGCCGTCCACGACCACAAGCGTCGACGAACGAACACAAAAACACCCCGCCATCGAGCGGGGTGTTTTTTTACATGCCGACGTTTCGGCCGGATCGCAAACGCAAATCCGGTGTAAAGCGGCGGGCGAGAAGCCTCAAGCCACCCCGCCATTCGCCCGCAGAATCTGGCCGTTCACCCACGCGCCATCCGCCCCTGCAAGAAACGCGACCACGGAAGCAATATCGTCCGGTTGTCCCAGACGTTGCAGCGGCGGCATCTTCGCGAACGTCTGAATCTGCTCCTCCGTCTTGGCGTCGAGAAACAGCGAAGTCGCTACCGGCCCCGGCGCCACGGCATTGACGGTAATGTTCCGCCCGCGTAACTCCTTCGCGAACACATGCGTGAACGATTCGACGGCTGCCTTGGTTGCGTTGTAGATCGCGTAGCCCGGCATGTTCAGCGCGAGCGTCGTGCTCGAAAAGTTGACGATACGTCCGCCGCTATTCATCCGCGTTGCCGCTTCGCGCAGCGTGTTGAAGGTGCCGCGCACGTTGATATCGAAGGTTTGCGCGAACAGCGCGTCGCTGGTTTCTGCGAGCGGCAGCGTCTTCAGGATGCCCGCGTTGTTGACGAGTACGTCGACTTTGCCGAGTTGCTGTTCCGTCGCTTCGAACATGCGGCGCACGTCGTCGGCATTCGAGACATCCGCTTTCACCGCAATCGCCGCCGCGCCCTGCGCCTTCAGCTCCGCGACGAGCGCATCCGCTTCCTTCGAGCTTGCCGCGTAGTTCACGACGAGCGCAAAGCCGTCGCTGGCGAGCCGCCGCGCGATGGCCGCGCCGATACCCCGCGACGCGCCCGTGACGATCGCAACCTGTGCATTCTTGACGTTGTTCATGATCCGATTCCTTGAAGTGGTGAGTGCGTGAGAAGGATGATCGGATATCTCGACAAAGAGATAATCAGCCGAAAGTTGTTATCATCATTCCATTCACTTTAACAATGGCGCGGAAGCCAAGCCGCCGCATACCGTCATGGACCGTTTTCAGGAAATGCAGGTGTTCGTCCGTATCGCCGAGCGGCAGAGCTTCACGCGTGCGGCGGACGATCTGCAGATTCCGCGCGCGACCGTCACGAACCTGATGAAGCGGATGGAGCAGCGGCTCGGCGCGCGGCTGCTCGAACGCACGACGCGCACCGTGCGCCTCACCCACGACGGCGAAGCGTATTACCGCCGCTGCGTACGTCTGCTCGCGGACATGGAAGAAGCGGAGGGTTCGTTTCGCGACGCCGCGCCCAAGGGTTTGTTACGCGTGAATTTGCAAGGCACGCTCGCGCGGCATTTCATCGTGCCCGCGTTGCCGACGTTTCTCGCGCGCTATCCGGGTATCGAGCTGCATATCGGCGAAGACGACCGGCTGGTCGATCTGGTGCGCGAGGGTGTCGATTGCGTGCTGCGCGCGGGGAATCTGCAGGATTCGTCGATGGTCGGGCGGCGCGTCGCGCGGCTCGAACAGGTGACGGTCGCGAGCCCGGCGTATCTGGAACGCCACGGCATGCCCGACGATCTCGCCGCGCTCACCACGCATCGCGCCGTCAATTACATGTCGAGTGCGACGGGCAACGCGCTGCCGCTCGAATTCACCGTCGATGAACGCATCGTCGAGGTGAATATCGAGGCGATCGTTTCCGTGACGGGCACTGATCTGTACACAGGCGCGTCCGTCGCTGGGCTGGGTCTCGTGCAGGTGCCGCGTTATCGCGTGGAAAGCGAACTCGCCGCGGGCAGCCTGGTTGTCGTGCTGCCGCAATTTCCGCCGCCGCCGATGCCCGTCACCGTGCTCTACCCGCAAAGCCGTCAGTTGTCGTCACGCGTGCGGGTGTTCGCGCAATGGCTGCGCGAGATCTTCGACGCGGCGGGCGGGCTGAAGGTCGGCTGAAGGTCGGCTAACAAGCGCCTAATGGCCGACCAAGGGGGGCGCGGAGGCGCGGTCGAGATGCGCGAGCGCATCGCGCATCGGCAGGCTGGAGGAAACGATCGGGCCCGTCAGCGGCGTGTCGAGATCGACGATCACATACACGGCCGATGCAATCGACACCGCGCCCAGCACGATCATCACGACGGCCAGCGCGTTGTGGGGCGCGACGATGCCGAAGCATAGAAAGATGATCATCAGCCAGAAGGTGAGCGTGGTGAGAAAGGGCTTCGAGATCGAGCTGTGCGCTTCTTCGATCAACTTCCAGCGGGCCTGGATGACGCGCTCGAAACGCGCGATGCATTCGGCCTGCGTGTGTTGCTGGTAGCTGTCGAGCGGCTGCAGCTGGCGCACGGCGACAAACGATTCATTCAGCATTTCGCCGAGCCCGATGCCTTCGAGCCTGTCGTGGTTCAGATCCGACTTGAATCGTGGATAGTCGCCCGACGGCGGGTCCTCCCCGGGCCATGTCGCGGCGATCGCGGCAGCGGTGTACGCGCGCAGCAGCGTACGCGAGTATTGCGCCTCGGGACCGTACTGACGCAGCGCCGCGTCGAGCTGGATCAGTTCTGCGGCATAAGAGCGGAAGTCGTTGCCGACGGTATCGAAGCTGCTTTTCGCGGATGCCGTGAGCAAGCCCAACACCAGCGCCGCGAACGTCACGAGCATCGTCATCACGAGCTGGATCAGCTGAAGCGTCTCGTGCCTGCGATGCTCTTCAGGCAGATAAGCCTTGCCGAAAAAGCCGACGCCCGTTCCCGCCAGAAGCAGGGCGAACACCACGAGCGCTGACAAGGTCTCTTGCATGAGTCTGGTCCACATAGCCGTCGCCTAGCTAATGTCCAACAACTTTGCGGCGCGGGCAAGTTCCTATCGGAACTGTTAAATCCAGCGCGGAAAACCCAAATAGCGAGAAGAAATATTTAGCAAGGCGACACATGTCTATGCGCCAGATCAATTAGCGAGCGTTTCAGTCGAAAGCGACCTGACAGGCCATAAAGTTTTTCGCGAATCAGCCGTAACTGAAAATGTGGTGCGTTTGCTTAATTTTTAATCGGGTTGCGGACCTTGCCTATGGGCCTGGGCGCAGCAAGCCTGCCGTGGAACTCGACGAGTCCCGCCAGGCGGCCATAGGAGACATGCTTCATGTTGAAAGGTCTTTCGATTCGCGCATACCTTACGTTGATGGTCGTGCTGTTCGGCGTGGTATTGCTGATCGGCGCGGCGGCGGGTCTGTTATCGCTGCGTGAGAGCAATGCGTCGCTACAACAGATGTACACCGTCGATACGCCCGCCGTCGCGGATCTCGAAGGCAGCGCCGGCCAGCTGTTGCGCCTGCGTCTCGCGCTGGCAACCTACTCCTCGCTGATCGAGCTGAACGATCAGGAAGGCGCCGACGCGGTGCTGAAGCGTTTCGATACGTATCAGAAGGTGTCGAACGAACGTCTTGCGCATTACATCAGCAAGGCCAGCAACGACGCCGACGAACAGCGTCTCATCAAGGACATGCAGGACAAGCGCGATGCGTTCCTGCACGAAGGCGCCGAGCCCGCGCTCGCGGCGCTCAAGTCCGGCGACAAGGCGGCCTTCCAGCAACTTCAGGCGCACAAGCTGTCGCCGCTCTACAGCGCTTATGAAAAGGCGATGCTGACGCTCGAAAAGCTGCAGCTCGATCACGCCGAGCAACGTTACCAGGAAGCACAGCAACTCTTCTACACGATCAGCGTCGCGGTCGCGATCGGCATGGCGGCTACGCTGATCTTCGCGTGGCTCGGACGCATGATGATGGTTCGCGCCATCGTCCATCCCGTCGATGCCACCATCGAACAGTTCCAGCGCATCGCGAACGGCGATCTGACGGGCCGTATCGACAACGTTAGCGACAACGAAATGGGACGTCTCGCGGCGGCGCTGCGCAAGATGCAGGAGTCGCTGATCGCGACGGTGAACACCGTGCGTCACGGCACCGATTCGATCGATACCGGTGTGAGCGAAATCGCCGCAGGCAATACGAACCTGTCGCAGCGCACGGAAGAGCAGGCGGCGTCGCTGGAAGAAACGGCGGCGAGCATCGAAGAGCTCACGTCGACCGTCAAGCAGACGGCCGACAACGCGAAGCAGGCAAGCTCGCTCGCGCAGGGCGCATCGACACTCGCAGCGCAGGGCGGCGATCTCACGCAGCAGGTGGTGGGCACGATGCAGAAGATCGTCGACGACTCGCGGCGCATTGCGGATATCGTCGGCGTGATCGAAGGCATCGCGTTTCAGACCAATATTCTCGCCTTGAACGCGGCCGTCGAGGCAGCGCGCGCAGGCGAGCAGGGCCGTGGCTTTGCGGTGGTGGCGAGCGAGGTGCGCTCGCTTGCGCAGCGTAGCGCGGCAGCGGCGAAGGAGATCAAAGGTCTGATCGGCGAATCGAACGAGCGCGTGACGGCGGGCGCGGACCTCGTGCAGCGTTCGGGCTCGACGATGACGGACATCGTCGATGCAATCGCGCGTGTCAGCGCGATCATGAGCGAGATCGCGGAGGCCGCGACCGAGCAAAGCACGGGCATCGATCAGGTGAATCTCGCCGTCGCGCAGATGGACGAAGTGACGCAGCAGAACGCGGCGCTCGTCGAGCAGGCGGCGGCAGCGGCGAGTTCGCTCGAAGAGCAGGCGCGCCGGCTGACGACAGCGGTGGCCGTGTTCCGCACGGACAGCGGGCAGGCATCGGCGTCGCGAGGTGCAGCGCGCCATGTCGTGACACACAGGCAGGACGTGGCGATGCAGATGGAGGCGGCGGAAGCGGTTTGATCGCGGTGGCCAGGCATGAGTGAATCGCGAAGTGCGATTCACTCGCGGCACAGAAATGCACGGCCATACAACAAAACGGCGGTGCAAGCCTTCAGGCTTGCACCGCCGTTCGTCTTTCGACGTAACGCTTCAAGGCTGCCTTTCAGCGTAATACTTCGCGGCCCCGTCGATCTCTTCCGGCGTCATATTGCGCGCCACGTTGCGCATCTGTTCGTTGATGTCGTTATGACGGTCGCCGTTGGCGAACGCGCGCAGCTGCGCCGCCATATACACCGACGACTGCCCGCCCAGCCAGGGCGCGGCGCCCTTGCGGTCGCGGTCGCCATGACAGGCCGCGCAAGGCGCGATGTTGCGCATCGGCGAGCCTTCGTTGACGAACTTGCGGATGGTCGCGTCATCCGTGGTTGCCTGCTCGACGGCGGCGGGACGGGGCAGCGTCGAATAGTAGTTCGCGAGGTCGTGCAGATCGCGGTCGTTCAGATGCGCAATGATGGGCGGCATGATCGCGTTCGCGCGCTGGCCGCTCTGGTAGTCGCGCAACTGCTTGTAGACCACGTCGGCATATTGCCCGGCGAGCACGGGCGCCGTGACCTGGATCAGGCTTTCGACGCCGTGACACATGGAGCAGTTCTGCGCCAGCGTAGCGCCACGCCCGATCGAGTCGGCGCTCGGGCGCGTGCGTCCCCACGGCGGCAGAGGCGGCAGCACGAGCACGTTGCTCGGCGCGGGGCCGGCGATGTTGTCGCTTTGCGTGAACCAGCTCGACGGCG
The DNA here is from genome assembly GCF_020177535.1 of Paraburkholderia sp. XV. Lineage (NCBI taxonomy): Bacteria > Pseudomonadati > Pseudomonadota > Betaproteobacteria > Burkholderiales > Burkholderiaceae > Paraburkholderia > Paraburkholderia sp. XV. The sequence goes on from NZ_JAGUUD010000032.1 coordinate 43,344, forward strand.
CGCCCGCTGCGCTGCAGATCGTCGCCCACAGCCCGCGTTGCGTGAAGTCGGGATGCTTCGACGGCAGCCAGACAAAGCCGATCAGGATCGACACGACGGCAATCACGATCACGCCGCCGACGCTCGACGTGAACCACCGGTTGCTGAGGCTGAAGACGCGTTCTTCGTTCATGACCGCGCTCCCACCGATACGGCCGGCACCGAAGTCTGCTGCAAGCCGAGCAGTTGCGCGATGGGCACGCTGTAGTTGACGATCGTCAGTCCGATCATCAGCGCGACCCACAGGCCGAAGCTGTTCAACGCCGCGGGCACGCGTTCGACGGGATGGACAGGCGCGCTGAAGCGGAATTGCCTGGGCTGCTCGATCGCGCCGAACTGCGCCTTCGCGAGAATGTAGAGAAACAGGAACCCGGAGATCACCAGAATCAACCCGCCGAATGCCGACACGGCGACCCAGACGGCTTGCGGCGCAATCGCGGGGTTGCTGTAGTCGTAGTACGCCATGCGGCGCGGCGCGCCCAGCAAACCGACGTAATGCCAAGGCAGCGTGACGACCATCATGCCGATGAACCACAGCCACAACTGCCAGCGGATCAGGCTCAGCGAGCCGATCGCGCGGCCCGTCAGTTGCGGCCACAACTCATACGCAATCGCGAAGTACATGATGACGATCGCGCCGCCGAAGATCAGGTGGAAGTGCCCCGTGACCCACTGCGTGTTGTGAATGGTCTCGTTCAGCTGATAGCTCATGTTGATGAGCCCGCCCGCGCCGCCGAAGCCGAGCATGATGAACGAGAACGCGATGACGAGCATCATCGGGTTGTCCCACGGCAGCGCTTTCAGCCAGCCGAATGCGCCCTTGCCGCCGCGCAGCCGTCCGGCGATTTCCACCGATGCGCAGATGGTGAACACGGTGAGCAGCGTCGGCACCGACACCATGCCCGTGAACACGGCATGCACGAACTTGAAGCCCGCACCGACCTGCGGATCGGCGAACAGGTGGTGAATGCCGATCGGCATCGCGAATACGAGGAACAGGATGAACGACACGCGCGCCATCGAATCGCTATACAGCCTGCCGCCAATCGCGCGCGGCACCAGCGTGTAGTACGCGATATACGACGGCACCAGCCAGAAATAGACGATCGCGTGCAGCGTCCACGAGAACAGCACGCGGGCCAGGCCCGCGTCGATGGTCGACTTCAGGCCGAGTGCGACGGGCAGAATCTGCAACAGGATTTCGAGCGCGGCGCCCACGGCCGTCCATGCCCACAGATACGCGCCCGCCACGTTCGCGTACATCGCGAGCGGCACCGGCTTGCCGCGATTCGCGCGCTTCCAGATGTGCAGGTTGATGCCCATCAGCGCGACCCAGATCCACGAGCCGACCACCACGAGCACGACGCCGAGGTAATAGAACGGGCTGCCGATCATCGGCGGATAGAACGTGAAGAGCACCGATGCCTGGCCCGCCGCGACGGGGATCATCGCCATCACCGCGCCGACCACCAGCAGGATGAACGCGCCCCACGCCCACTTCAACCCCACCAGCGCCTGTTGCAGCGCGAGTTCGACGATCGCATAGCCGAAGCCCATCGCCACCAGCGTGGGCAGCACGTAGGCCATGACGGTGCCGTGCGCCGTCACCGAGCGGTAGTACAGCTCCGGTTCGCCGATCCACGGATGCAGCGGACTGCGCACGAGCATCTGCCATGCGCCCAGCAGCAGCGCGATTCCGAACGCGATGAACGCGAGCCAGAAGTGCGCGAGAACGAGTCGCTTAGCGTGAAACACAGCTGAGCCTCCGATGTTGTTTTGCCTGTTCGAAGAAGGCAGCCTTGTCGATTACCTTCACGTGCGCCCACATCGTCTGGTGGCCGAAGCCGCAGAACTCGTGGCAGGGCATCAGGTGATCGGCGGGTTTGTCGAAGAAGGAGGAAAACGTCGCGACGTAGCCCGGCACGACCATCGTGTTGATGTTCGTGTCCGTGACGAGCAGGCCATGCACGACGTCGGCGCTGGTCGTGCGGAACGTGATGTCCGTGCCGGCGGGCACGACCAGGCATTGCGGCGTGAACGAGTATTGCTGCGCGATGAAGCGCACGACGACCTTGCCGTCGGGATCGACGCCTGTTCCCAGATTGCTTTCGACGAATTCGCCCGACATTTGCAGCCGCGACGGGTCGACGGTTTCGACGCGCGACGGCGGCATCATCGCGTAGTGCAAGCCCGAATACACGACGACCACGAGCATGAACACGACGATCGCGATGACGAACCAGGCCCAGCGCCGTTCAGAGCGCTCGGCGATGTCGTGGCCGTTATCGGGCGATTGAGAAGGTTGGGTCGACATGATCAGTGAATGACGCCGCGCGGCAGAAACACGAGAAAGTAAAAGCCGATCCAGATTGCCAGCACCACCACGGCCGCTACGCCCGCGACCGCGATTGCGCCGTGCGGACCTTGCGCGACGATGCGTTGGACTTCGTCGTCCGAAGCGTTGCCGGAACGGTCGCCGGAGTGAACGTTAGGGTCCATCTGCCATATCTCCGAAGACAGGGTTTATGCGACTGATGTGTGCTAGCGCAACGGCGCCTTGCGCAGTTCATTGACCTGCTTCGCCGTCACAGGCTGGCCATGATTGCCCCACGCGGTGCGGATATACGTGACGACGGCGGCGAGATCGGTGTCGTTCAGTTCCTGCGCGAACGGCGGCATGCCATACGGCTCGGGGTTGCGCCGCGTGCCGGGCGGGAAACCGCCGTTCAGCACGATGCGAATCGGGTTGACGGCCGAGTCCATTTCGATCGACTGGTTGTGCGCCAGCGGCGGATAGTGCTGCAGTCGCCCTTCACCGTGCTCGCCGTGACAGGTCGCGCACTTCTGCATATAGATGCGCTGGCCGTTCTCGAACACGGTTGGCTTCACGGTCGCCGACGGGCCCGTCTTGCGGCCGGGGTCGTTGTCGGGCAGCGTCTTCAGATAGACGGCCATCGCCTTGACGTCGTCATCGCTCAGGTACTGGAGGCTGTGATACGTGACCTCGGCCATCGGGCCGTAGACCGCGCCGCGATCCGAGATGCCCGCCTGCAACAGATCGACGATGTCCTTGATGCTCCAGTCGCCGAGACCGCCGTCCTTGTCGGACGTGAGCGACGGCGCGTACCAGTTCTGCACGGGGATCAGGCCGCCCGCGAACTGCTCGCTCTTCGACGAGCCGCCGAGCAGATTGATCTTCGTGTGACACATCGAACAGTGGCCGAGCCCTTCCACCAGATACGCGCCGCGATTCCATTCGACCGAACGGCTCGGGTTCGGCTGATACTCGCCTTCGCGAAAATACAGCGAGCGCCAGCCGATCAGCAGCTCGCGCTGATTGAACGGGAAGCGCAGCTCCAGCTTGCGGCTCGGTTGATGCACGGGTTCCACCGACTGCAGATACGCGAAGATCGCGTCGGAGTCTTCGCGCGTGACTTTGGTGTAGGCCGCAATCGGCATCACCGGATAGATCAGCTTGCCGTCGGGACTTTTACCCGTGCGCATCATCTTGAAGAACTCGTCGGCGGTCCATTTGCCGATGCCGTACTCCTTGTCGGAGCTGATGTTCGGCGTGTAGAACGTGCCGAACGGCGTCTCCATCGCGAGGCCGCCGCCGAACGTCTTGCCGCGCGGTGCTGTGTGACAGGCCACGCAGTCGCCCGCGCGCGCAAGATACTCGCCGCGCCTGACGATCTCGGGGCGCGTGTCCGGTCCAGCAGGCGGCGCGGCTTCTGCCGCATGCGCGCAGGCGACGAGCGGCGAGTTCGGCGCGAGCGTGGCGAGCGTGAACATGGCGCCCACGGCGAGCGACACGGCGATGCGGCGCGCGACGCGCGGCATGCGATACACGGAGCTGATCGACACGGAGCTAAAGGAGAGAGTCTTCATTCCGGTTGGCTCCCACATGCGAGCGGCAGCTTGCCGGGCAATCGCGGCACGGGACGCGGATCGGCGGGACGCGGCTGGCGCGCGAGCCAGCTCGATACGGCGGTGATGTCCTTGTCGCTCAGCTTGACGGCGATGGTGTGCATGCAGTCCGGTGCGAGCGCGTGACGCGTGCCCGAGCGCCACGTGCCCATCTGCCCGGCGATATAGCTAGCATGCAGACCGAGCAGACCGGGGATGCCAGGTTGCTGGCCCGTCAAACGCTCGCCATGACAGGCGGCGCACGCCGGTATGCCGCGCTTCGTGTCGCCTTGCATGACGACCTGCTTGCCGTAATCGAGCGTCGCTTGAGGCACCGGGTTGGTGTCGGGATTCGGATACGGCGGCTGCAGATCGGCGAAGTACTGACTGATCTTGTGCAGGTACTCGTCGGGCAAAAATGCGAGCAGATAACCCATCGGCGGATAGGTGCGGCCGCCGTCGCGAAACGCCGTTAACTGATTGAACAGGTATTCGGCGGGCTTGCCCGCGATACGCGGAAAGTAATCGTTGTTGCGTCCCTGGCCCTGCGCGCCGTGGCAGGTCGTGCAGGCGTGCATTTTCTCGTCCATCGCCGACGGCGCGGGTGCGTCATTCGACGCTGCGGATGACGCTCGCGCACAAAGGGCGCACAGCAGCAAAAGGATCGAAGAGCCGATGGTTCTGCGATGCACGACTGGCCTCGTAGGGAAATAGGGTTTGTAGGTATCGTTGTGTTGCACCCTTGAGAAGAAACGCATTGCGCTCTTCTCTTTTGCTTCTCTACCGCTGCCGCATAAGCGACCCACGACATGCGAATAACTGCTTCTCTTGCATACTTGATGCGCGGCGACGACAGTCTAGTCAAGCCCGTAAAAGCCCGCAGAAGAGGGTACGGTTTGACGCGCGTATGCCTCGCGCCTGCCGTCGATGCGGCGAACGCGTCGACACAGTAAGGCATCGGGATGACGTTGGCGTTGCAATCATCATAGGTGGCAATCGGGCGCGTTTCAACGCAGCAAAAACAGTTGCAGCAATTGTCGTGTCAACTAAGCACTTGTGCAGATACTGCAAATGCATTCACGCGAGCAGACGCATGAACGCTTCGCGCGCATCGGTGACGCGTGCGTTTTCGCCGGGACGTCCTGGCAGCAAATGGAACTCGACGGCAGGCAACTGGGGCAGGCCGATGGCCGGCGGACACAGCACCATGCCCGGGCCGATCGACGATTCATTCAGACATGAGATGCCGAGCCCTGCCTTCAACGCCAGTTGCAGACCCGCCATGCCCGATGCCGAATGCGAGACGAGATACGGCACCTTGTTCTCGTCCAGCAATCTGACGACGAAGCGTTGCAGCTGACACGTGGACGGCAGCAGCACGAGATGAAAAGGCGCGGCGACGTGTCTCGGCTCGGCGTCGGCGGACATGGCCCACACCAGCTTTTCGCGCCGCACGACGGTGCTCGCCGCGTGCGGGTGGTTCGATACTGCGCGCTTCGTGTCCGGCGCGACGATGCGCAGCGACAGGCCGATATCGAACGTCGTGTCGTCTTCGACGCTGCTGTCGATCACCGCGCTCGGCAGCACGGTTACATGCAGCCGCAGCCGCGGATGCTGCTCCGAAAACATTTTCAGCACGCGCGCGACATCCTGCGGCCGATAGTAGTCGGTGATCGCGATGCGCAGTTCGCCGTCGAGCGAGCGGCCTTGCAGATCTTCGAACGCCGCTTCGCTCATCGCCAGAATGCGGCGCGCGTGGTCGAGCAGCTTTGCGCCCGCGGGCGTCGCGGTGACGCCATGCTTGCCGCGCAAGAACAGCGGCTGGCCCGCGCGCTCTTCAAGCTTCTTCAACTGCTCGCTCGCCGACGATTGCGACAGGAACACGCGCTCCGCACCCGCCGACACGCTGCCCGCTTCCGCGACGGCAACGAAGGTGCGCAACTGCGCAAGGTCGAACGCACGTTGGTTCATGTTTCGGATTCTCCGATGGATGACATCTTATTTTCCCGCTTTTCCGATTGATCGTCCAATCCTACGATGGTCGCCAACCGATACAACTGGAGGCGAGCGTGGGACAGGGATCTGCAATGGGCGGCAATCACCGCTGGAAGGTGCTGGGCGTCGGTTTTGCCGCGAACGCGAGCTTTTCGGCCGCGTTTTCGGGCATTCCGACGACGGCGATTTTTCTGCGCAATGGCTATCACATAGGCAACGGCGGGCTCGGCCTCGTGCTCGGCATGTTGGGGCTCGGCATCGCCGTCAGCGAATTGCCATGGGGATTGCTCACCGACCGATGGGGCGACCGGCGCGTGCTGCTGCTCGGCCTCCTGACGACGGCCGCCGCGCTCGCCGCGATGGCAGGCTTCGTGGTGCCGCACGGCGCCGATGCGCCCGGCATCGTGCCGCTCGCGCTCGGATTGCTGGCCGTCGGGCTGCTGGGCGGCAGCGTCAATGGGTCGAGCGGGCGCGCGGTGATGGCGTGGTTTCGCGAAGGCGAGCGCGGCCTCGCGATGAGCATCCGGCAGACGGCCGTGCCCGCAGGCGGCGGATTGGGCGCGCTGGCGTTGCCTTCGCTTGCCGCGCATTTCGGCTTCGTCGCCGTGTATGGCGTGCTCGCCGTGCTGTGTGCGGTGACCGCGTGGTTCGCGTGGCGCTGGCTGCACGAGCCGCCCGTCGCGGCTGCGTCGGCCGGCCAGCAATCAGGGGCGGGCGGCGAGCCCGCGGCTTCCTCGGCCGAGTCTGTTTCGCCGCTGCGCGATGCCGGCGTGTGGCGTGTTGCGCTCGGCATCGGCGTGCTGTGCGTGCCGCAGCTCGCCGTCGTAACGTTCGCGACGGTCTTTCTTCACGACTTCGGCCATGCAGGCGTGTTCGAGATCAGCGCGGCAATGGCCGCCGTGCAGACGGGCGCCGCCGTCGCGCGCGTGTGGAGCGGGCGCTGGACGGACCGGCACGGCAACCGGCGTCGGTACATGCGCGCTTGCAGCGTGTTGACGGCGCTGCTGTTCGCGACGCTCGCGCTGATTGCCGCGGGCGCCAACGGCGCGCACGGCGCGCATGGCGCAATCGCGATCGTGCTCGCGGCGATTGTGGTGCTCGGTGGCGTGAGCGCGTCCGCATGGCACGGCGTCGCCTACACCGAACTTGCGACGCTCGCGGGCACGCGCCGCGCCGGCACCGCGCTGGCGATGGGCAACACGTGCGCGTTCATGACCCTGTTCGTGACGCCGCTCGCCATCCCGCCGCTGCTCGCGGCGACCTCGTGGCCGGCCGTGTGGGCGATCGCGAGCGTGTGCGCGCTGATTGCGCTGCCCATCTTCCCGCGCCCTGTGCGCACGGCGCGCTATGCGTCGAGAGCCAGGGCGTGATCGCGTCGACACTTATCTGAACATCTCTTTTGGCGTCCGGTGATGAGCCGGACGCCTTTTTTATTTGCGGTATTGCTTCGAGGTGAAGTTAATCGAGTTCGTCCTATGGATGAAATTCGATCTGATGTGTCTGATGTTTCTGCTGTGAAAGTAGGAATTATTTTAGTGGTTGATTTAACGGGTTTCGATTTCTAAGGGAGTTCTTCTCTCGCGAGCATATTTCGTGACCGTGATTCTGCGACGTACCTCGTACTCAAGGCGAATCTAAGATGCATTGGCGCGATGTTGCGAGAGCGAGCCGGGTGCGCCGATCGCCTCTGCGTGCCGTCGTTCTGAGCGCTGTGGTTTCCTAGCAGCTCTTTGGAAATTTCGGAAAAAGCGTGATGAAAATGGTTAAGCGCTATCTCAATGGAGAATTCTGAAATCGGTAATTACTCAACGAACCTTGTAGTTTATCTTTGAATCGGCCATTGATTCGGAACTCTCTGATATTCCGTTTTTGACGTAAATGTTTTGATTCATTTGTCGGAACATGATTCGCTATATGTCGCGAGCGCTGTCGTAAAGCGAGCTCGTTTCGACGTTGCTGCGAAATGAGCGTTTCGACATCGACAAACACAAACCAATAACAAGGCGGCAATAGTGAATCTTCGAATCATGCTGGCAGACGATCATCCGTTTGTTCTGCTCGGTATCCGGGCCACGCTCGTGGCGCACGGAGGATTCACGATCGTCGGCGAGGCGACGAACCCTTCGTCGCTCGTTCAACTGATGAGCAAGACCTCATGCGATGTGCTGGTCACGGACCTGACCATGCCGGATGCGTCGGGTGACGCGGACGACGGGCTGCGGCTGATCCGGCGCATCCGGGGCGGCTGGCCGGAGGTGCGCATCGTCGTGCTGACCAGTTTGACTAACGCGGCCATTCTCCGGTCGATCATGTCTGACGGCGTGACCGGCATGCTCAACAAGAGCGAATCAATGGACGAACTGGCCGCGGCTATCCGCGCGGCGGGCGCGGGCCGTTCCTACGTCAGCCAGTCGATCCTGCTGACGCTCGCAGAAGCGAGCGGTGAGCCGATTGGCATATCGCCCATGCGCAATCTTTCCCCACGCCAGGCCGAGGTGATCCGCATGTTCGTGCGCGGCAAGTCGATCTCCGAAATCGCCCGTGACCTGGGGCGGGATGTGCGGACGGTCAGCCGGCAAAAGCGCGACGCAATGGCGAAGCTGGGCGTCAGCAACGACCCAGGGCTTTTTGCGTTCGTGCGGGCGTACGGTTTCGCACAGAAAGTTATACAGGACCGCTAATCAAGCGTAGTTGTTAGAGGTCCATTCAAATTCAGAGAAGTCTTATGTCGGGAAGCGGTTGAATGTCTGATCCTCAGCCGGCTAAAGGCTCGCCAAATCAATACCAATCTACAGAGCACAGGGAGCGATCACGCGTGAATATCAGAAAGGATGTGACACGGCCAATCCGCACCGTCATCGCCGACGACCATCCATTGGTCCTGCTCGCGATGGAGAATCTGATGTCGGGGTTCCCCAATATCGAGATCGTTGGGAAGGCAACGGACTCATCGGAGCTGTTCGCCGAGGCGCAGCGTATCAAATGCGAGCTGGTCGTCATGGATCTGCACATGCCCGGCGGCGTATATGGCGACGGCGTCGAAATGGTTCGACAGTTCAAGGAACGTCATCCCGACGTCGTGGTCGTGGTGCTGACCATGGAAACCGCGGCGGATTGCCTGCAAAAGGTGATTTCGCTGGGCGTGGGTGCGGTCCTCAGCAAGCGCGACCGTATCGATCTGATCCATGTGGCGATCATCACCGCGTTGGCGCGCGAATGCTATGTCGGCCCCGCCATTCGCGTGTTGCTTGCCGACGCCACGTTGTCGCGCCGGATCGACTATGTCCGACAGGTTCTTTCGCGACGCGAACTCGAAGTGTTGACGCACTATGCGACCGGGCGCGGCGTGACCGAAATTGCGCTGAGGCTCGGCCGCAGCGTCAAGACGATCAGCGCACAGAAATGCACTGCAATGCGCAAGCTGTCGCTGCATAGCGATGCCGATTTATTCCGGTTCGCCGTCGAACATGGATTGGTGCCTGACGATCCATCAAGCAGCCCCGGCGGGTCGGGCAAAAGAGGCTGACGCAGCGAAGCTGCAACCCTGGCGAAGTGACCGTCCTCGAGGGGAACGCGCTGTACGGTGACGGTCCATCAACAAGATCACAACAAGATGGAAAACAAGATTCGCGTCATCGTCGCCGACGATCACGCGTGTGTACGCGTGGGCGTCAGGTGTCTGCTTGAACAGATCGCACATGTGTCGGTGGCGGGCGAAGCAGCGAACACGCAGGCGCTCGCCGAACTGCTCGATGCATGCGCATGCGACGTCGTCGTAACGGATATCGGCATGCCGGGTATCGACGGAGAAAGCAATGCGATCCAGTTCCTGCGGCGGTTGCTGCATCAGACGCCTCAGTTGCCGGTTGTCGTGCTCACCATGATTCATCAGCCGTCCATCCTGATGGGGCTGCTGCAGCATGGCGTTGCGGCGATCGTCGACAAGCGCGATATCACCGCATCGTTGGTTCACGCAATCGACGCTGCGCTGACTGGTCAAGGTTACGTGTCAGATCACGCGCGCGCCGCCATTGCGAAGGCGGGCACACCGCAGCCGCGGGCCGGCGTGATGAGCGCAGGCGAATGGAAAGTCTTCACGATGTACGTGAGCGGTCTGACCATCGGCCAGATTGCCGCCAGGCTGAACCGTAGCGCAAAGACGATCAGCACGCAGAAGCGCAATGCAATGCGCAAGCTCGGACTCGAGACGGAGGCTGACGTGATCGACTTTGCCTGCCAGATCGGCCTCACCTGAATGGTTTAGGAGTTGTCTGATTCTCTATCTCGTTCACGGGGCCAACAATCTTCTGTTGGACTCCCGGATCGCGGGGGAGCGGCGCCAACATTGATTTGTCATGCGAATCAATCGACACCCGGCGCAAGTATGTAAGCCGTCTCAAAAAATTGCCGCGACGAGCCGTTACGGGAGGATGCATGTCAGGGCTGGGAAAGCGGTTGGTTGTCGAAGGTGCCGGGACGGCGTGGCTCGTGTTCGTTGGATGCGGCACGGCCATGCTCAACGCTGGGGCGCAGGGGAATAGCCTTCTCGCTGCGCCGCTCGCATTCGGTCTCGCGCTGGCTACAGCGACCTATGTACTCGGGCGCTTCTCGGGCGCCCACTTCAATCCTGCCGTCACCGTCGGTTTCGTGACGGCGCAACGCTTTCCCGTTCGCTATCTCGCGCCGTATATCGCCGCGCAGGTGCTCGGCGCGCTCGCAGGTGCGGCGCTGCTCGTCTACATCGCCAGCGGACGTCCCGGCTTCGAACTCGCAGCAAGCGAGTTCGGCGCGAACGGATATGGCGACCATTCTCCCGGCGACTATCCGCTTCATTCCGCGCTGGCCGTCGAAATCACCATGTCGTTTGCGTTCGTGCTGGTGCGCATGCTCGTTTCCAATGTCCAGTCGGCGAACCTGATCGATCCGCTCGTGGCAGGCGTATGGCTGATGCTGAGCTACGTCGTTGCGACGCCCATCACCAATGCATCGTTGAATCCCGCGCGTTCCACGGGACCGGCGCTGTTCGTAGGCGACTGGGCGCTCGACCAGTTGTGGCTCTTCTGGGCGGCTCCGCTGGCGGGCGGCATGCTTGCCGGCTTGCTCCATTCGCATCTGTCCGGCGACCCGGGCGATATCTTCGCGCAGCCGTCCCGGGGGGGCCGGCATGGCGAGTCGGCCTGAGCGTACGCACATGGACCGATCGCGCATCTTCACCCATTCTCGTGTTCACGCCACACGTCGCGCCTGGTTGCCGGGAGTTTGCCTGGCATTGAAGGCAAGCCTCGCGCTGCTGTTGATACTGCTGAGCGGTCAGCCGGCCCAAGCCGCGCTTGGCGCGCGTCCACCAGCGTTTCCGTCCAGACTGATAGTCGGCGTGCTCACCAACGGCTGGTCGCCGTTCGAGATGTTTCAGGAAGGCCGTATCACCGGGCTGAGCGTCGACTATCTGCGCGCCGTCGTCGGGCCGGACGTCGAGATCACGACGAAGTCGTTTCCAGACCTCAACGAGTTGCTTGCCGCCGCGTGCGCGAATCGCGTGGATGTATTGATGAGCATAGCCCGCACGCCGGAGCGCGAGCATTGCCTGTCGTTCTCGGTGCCGTATTTTCGGGGATCGACTTCCGTCGTGACGCGGGCGAGCAATGCGATGGCTTTCACGGGCGAGGCACAGATTCAAAGCGCGCGCGTCGCTATCGAGCGGGGGTTCGCGCTCGGCGCCGTGCTACGCGAGCGTTTCCCGCGCGCACGTATCGACAGCTTCGCCGACACGCTTGCCGCGTTGCGCGCCATCAAGCGGGGTGACGACGACGCCTATTTCGGTTTTACGCCTGCCGTGCGGCATTATCTGGCGGACCCGGAATTCCGTGACCTCAGTATCGCGTTCGAGGAGACGGGGCAGGCGAGCGAGATGCGCTTTGCCGTGCCCGCCGCGAAAAGCGAGCTGCGCGACAAGCTGGACCGCGGGCTGTCCGCGTTGCGGCCGGACGACGAAGCCGCAATCCGGGCGCGCTGGATCGGCGGCAGTTTCGAATCGCGACCAGAGCCGTCGGTGTCCAGTCTCGTGCTAAGCCGTGAGGAGCAGGCGTGGCTCAAGTCGCTTCCGCCGCTTTCCGTTGGCTTCGACGCCGACTGGGCGCCGTTCACCACGCTCGACGAGCTTGGCCGTCCCGCGGGTATCGCCGCCGACTATCTCGACTATCTGGGCCGCACGCTCGGCCTCTCGTTTCACCGCGCTCCAGCGAAGGACTGGCCGACCACGATTGCCGACTTCAACCGCGGTAACGTCGCGTTGCTCGCCACTGCCACGCGCAATGATTCCGAACTGGAGCACGCAACTTTTACCCGCGCCTACGAAACCTATCCGCTTGTCATCGTCGCGCGCGAGGCGGAACCTGCTGCGCGCGGCCTCAACGATTTTGCCGCGCGCCGCATCGTGGTGTCGATGCATAGCCAGGGGGCGTTGCCATTCGAGTTGTACGGCGTCGTCGCGACGCACGCGACGGTCGCGCCCAATCTCGATGCCGCGCTGAAACTGCTGGCCGCCGGCGGCGCCGACGCGCTGGTGGGCAACGTCGCGGAAATCGACGCTGCGCTGACACGGGAATATGCGGGCGTGCTGAAAGTGGTCGGCGTGGTGCGCGAGCCAGCTCCCGTCGGCTTCGCGGTTCGTGACGACCTCGCGCCGTTGACGGGGCTGATAGACCGCGCGCTGCTCGCCATGCCTGCTTCCGAGCGCCAGCGCATCCGTCAGAAATGGGTGACGGGCGACGCGCCGCCGCAAGGCGGTTGGAGCGTGACGGCACTGCGGCTGCTGCCCGTGCTGATCGGCATCGGCGTCGTGCTGCTGGTGACCTTGCGCGCCTATGTGTTGCTGCAGCGTGAAGTGGGCCGACGCGAGCGCACCGAGAGTGAGCTCGAGTCGCAGCTGAACTTCCAGCAGACGATGATGGAAATGGTCCCGTATCCGCTCGTCGCCAAAGACTTGCAAGGGCGCTATATCGGCGTCAACAGGGCTTACGAGCAGGCGACAGGCCTCAGGCGCGAAGCCGTGATCGGCCGCACGAGCGCGGACGTGCATGCCTGGGGGAAGGACAATAGCTCACGTCTCGAACAGTTGACGCGCGAAGCGCTGCAGAGCGGCTCGGCCACGCAGATCGAACTGGAGTTCGAAGACGGCGAGTCCGACATCCGGCATGGACTCTTTTGCGTGTGCATCTGTAACGGCGCCGACGGTACGCCGCTTTGCGTGCTCGGCACGCTGGTCGACATCACCGATATCCGCCGCGCCGAAATGCTCGCCAGCGAGATGCAGCGGCGTCTCGTCGACGTAACCAGCTCGTTGCCGGCGGTCGTCTTCCAGTTGCGCCGCGGGCTCGATGGCCGATACACGTTCCCCTATGTAGGCGGCGATACCCAACACTTGCTGGGTTACGACAGCGCTGTGCTGATGCGCCGCCCAGCGCTGGATTTCGGCAGCATTTGCGCGGACGACCGTCCCGGCGTCGTCGCCGCGCTCGAGCGTTCCGCTGAAATGTCGGAGCCGCTGCATCTGGAGTTCCGGATCGACGGTCCGAGCGAGCAGCGTTGGGTTCGCGCGCAACTCGTGCCGCGTCGCGAGCCGAGCAATGCGACCGTCTGGAGCGGCTATTGGGTCGATGCGAGCATCGAACGCCTGCGCGCCGACGAACTGGCGCGCGCACGCGATCTGGCCGAAGCGGCATCGCGTGCGAAGGACGATTTCCTCGCGATGATGAGCCACGAAATCCGCACGCCGATGAACGGTGTGCTCGGACTCGTCGAAGTCCTGGAGCGCACCCGGCTCGATGCCGACCAGGGTGAGATGCTCGGGATGATCCACGAATCGGCGGGTGCGCTGCTGCAGATTCTCGACGACCTGCTCGATTATTCGAAGATCGAGGCGGGACGACTGACCATCGAGTCCGAGCCGATCGACCTGCGTGATCTGGTCGATACGGCGGTCGGTCTGCTGGCGGGGCGTGCGCATGAGAAAGGTCTCAAGGTGCGCGTCGATATCGATCCGCAAATCGCTGCAACGCTGCGCGGCGACAGCGTACGTCTGCGACAAATCCTGTTCAATCTGCTCGGCAACGCGATCAAGTTCACGCCGCGGGGAGAGGTCGACGTGAACGTGAAGGTAGTCGAGGAGAGCGAGGCGGGACAAACAGTCGAGATGACCGTCGTCGATACGGGCATTGGAATCGCGCCCGAGGTCCAGGCTCGCCTGTTCGAGCCTTTCATGCAGGCGGAATCGTCGACCACGCGGCGATTCGGCGGCACGGGCCTGGGGCTGACGATCTGCCGCAAACTGATCGCGTTGATGGGCGGCACGCTGTCGTTGTCGAGCACGCCTGGCAAAGGCACGCATATGACGCTGCGTTTGCGCATGCCGCTCGAAATGCAGCAATACACGGCGGGCGGATTGCGCGGCAAGCGCGGCATCGTTGCGACGCCGGATGCGTGCGTCGCGAAGGCGCTCGCGCACTTCGGCGCGGCCCTCGGCATCGAACTGCGGTGCGCCGGTGCCGACCTTGCCGAGTTGCGCGATCCGCAAGCGCTGCGAAGTGTGGACCTCATCTTCGTCGGCGACGGCGTCGAACTGCCGGCGGCCGTCGCGCAGGCCGGCGCGAAAATCATCAGCTTGACCGAGAAGCCGAAGCCGACGGGCTACCGGATCGTCGATAACGCCGTGCGCGTGAGCATCAACCCGATCTCGTGGCGCGGCCTGAGCGCGGCATGCGCGGCCGCATTGACGGGCCTTTCGCCGACGCCCGCCCGTCTTCCCGGCGCAGCCGAAACCGCGGCCGCGCCGCCGGATCGGGAGCGCGCGATTGCGTGCGGGCGCCTCGTGCTCGTCGCCGAAGATCACCCCGTCAATCAGGAGCTGATCCGTCATCAACTGGCGCTGCTCGGTTTCGCGTGCGACGTCGTCAATAACGGCGCCGAGGCACTCGAAGCACTCGACACCACACCGTACGGCTTCCTGATCACCGACTGTCACATGCCCATCATGTCCGGCTACGAATTGGCGCGATCGGTGCGCGAAAGCGAGCGGCTGACAGGCGCGCATCTGCCGATACTCGGGATCACCGCGAACACCGCGCCCGAAGATCTGAAGGCATGCCGCGAGGCCGGCATGGACGATTGCCTTGTCAAGCCGACGCGGCTCGCCACCTTGCGTGAATATCTGAGCCGCTGGTTCGGCGCGGACAGCGCGCGGCCCGCCACGCAAGGCGACGCAACCACGGCTGTCGTCCCGGATGCCGGACATGAAAGCGCCGGCGGCATCCCATTCGTTCCCGTCGATCTCAGCCAGTTGACGCAGATCTGGGGCAGTGAATCGACGGTCAAATCGCTGCTCGATGCGTTCGTGTCGGCCGTGCGCGACGATCTGCGCGCGTTGCCGCCGCTGCTGAACGACATCGATATTCCGGCGTTGCGTCAATGGCATCATCGTGTCGCTGGCGCGGTGGGCGTGTTGCAGTATCCGCCGCTGCTCGGCGCGCTCGAACAGTATCGGGGGCAATTGACCTCGGCGCCGTCGGATGCGCTGCGCAGCGAGGGCATTGCGCTCGTGCGGACGTGCAATGCGATGCTCGACGGCATCGAAGAGCAGGCGGCGCTGCTCGCCTGAGTTCCCCCGTTCCTTCTCCCGCTTCGCCACGCCTTGCACCGCTGCGCGTGCGTCACGCGCGGCGCTCCGAATTGCACTAGTATGTGCTGGCGCATGAGACGGCGTCCGCTCACGCACCACGCGTGAAGCGACGCCGATCCAGCGCGCAAAGACTCGGAGAGAACGATGATTGCAATTCGAAAGCTGAGCATGGTGGCTGTCTTGTGGGCGCTGGCGTCGGGTGTCGCGCTGGCGGATACCGTGGAATTGAAGGCGGACCTGGAGCCGTCGAGTGAAGTGCCGCCGCGCGTGAGTCACGGGCATGGCGCATTGAACGCCACGTTCGATACCTCCACCAATACACTCAAGTGGACAGCGACTTACGAGAGTCTGTCGGGTCCCGTGACGATGGCTCACTTCCACGGTCCAGCGCCCGTCGGGCAGAACGCCAAGGTGCAGGTGCCCATCGACAAAAACGCGCTCGCCAGTCCGATCAAAGGCTCAGCAACGCTGACGGAGCATCAGGTCACCGACCTGATGGGCGGCCAGTGGTACTTCAACGTTCACACCGCGCAGAATCCGACGGGGGAAATTCGCGGGCAGGTGTTGCCGGCGAATTAAGCGAAGCACGCAGCACGATGGCCGGAACCTTCAAGCAAGGGTTCCGGCCGTTTGTTTTCAAACGGCGCGCGCGCGTCCACGTCGCCAATAGAAGCCGCCTTCGACTGAAGCGCGTGGAAAGCCACGTACCATGGCGATTCAACCCGCGACGGAGAGTGCCCGATGAGTTGGCAAAGCGCCTTGGCATGCTGGTTCCTGCGCCGTCAGTTTCATCCGCAGACGCGGCATCCGACGATCAGCGCCGAACGTGCACGCAGGCTGACGGCGAAACGCGCGTACACGCCGCATGTGCCGTCCGGCTGGACGCTGGATGAACGCTACGGCGAGCACGACTGGCCGTTGCGCGGCGAATGGCTGACGCGCGTCGACGGCAGGCACACGGCGACGATCCTCTATCTGCACGGCGGCGGCTATTACTTCTGCTCGCCGCAGACGCATCGCGCGGCATCCTTTGGGCTTGCTTCGCGCAGCGGCGCGCGGGTGTTCTCGCTCGATTACCGGCTCGCGCCCGAGCACCCGTTTCCCGCCGCGCTCGACGATGCATTGGCCGCGTATCGCCGCTTGCTCGAAGACGGCACGAAGCCCGACTCGATCGTGATCGCCGGCGATTCGGCGGGTGGCGGCCTCGCGCTCGCAACGCTGGCCGCGTTGCGCGATGCGGGGGAGCCATTGCCGGCCGGTGCAATCCTGTTTTCGCCGTGGACGGATCTCGCGGCGACCGGCGCGTCGCTGCAAACCAATGACGGCATCGATCCGATGTTTCACGGCCCTTCCATCGCAAGGGCCGCAAGGCTTTATCTCGCCGACACGCCGGCTACGCATCCATACGCGTCGCCGCTCTACGCGGAACTGAAGGGGCTGCCGCCACTCTTCATGCAGGTGGGCAGCACAGAAGTCCTGCTCGACGATTCGCGCCGCGTCGCGGACAAGGCGCGCGCAGCGGGCGTCGATATCGACTTCGAGATCTGGCGCAAGATGCCGCACGTGTGGCAGCTCTGGGCGCCGTTCATTCCCGAAGCGCGCCGTGCGCTCGATCTCGCCGCGCGCTTCGTCGCGCGCGTGACGAGCGAGCCGCGCGACATTCATCCGGCGAGCGAAAGGTCGATCGCCTGATACGCGGCCTGTACGGCCTCGGTGCCGTACTGGCGCTCGAGCCGGCGCACGGTGAAGTGGCCGTGCGCCACCTGCTGGAAGTGATCGATGAACACGGTGTTGACCATCGCGCCAAGCACCGCGCCGATGGCCGGAATCGACTTCGCAGCAATCTGCTCGCTCACCTGCACGGAGAAGCGCGCCGCGATCGTGTTCAAGAGCCGCAGCAACGCCGCCGAGCCGTGTGTCGTAAACCCTTTCGTCGCGATCTCCGACGACGCTTTCGACACCGCCTGCGCCAGCGCGCCGCGCATGATGAAGTAGCCATAATCGGCGTCGTCGTCGGCTTTCGACGTGCCGCCCATGCCGAGCACCGTCAGGCATTGCAGTTGTGCATCGACGGACGTCAGATCCTCGCCCTCGCTGCGCGCGATATCGCAGATCGAGCGGAACATCAGCGTGGTCGTGACGGGCAGTTCGACGGGTAGCGCGAACAGCCCGAATGCGCCGCCCGCTGCGCCCGTCGTCGCCACCGCGAACTTGTGCAGCAGATTGCTCGGACGGTCGCTGACACCGAGCGGCGCGCCGCCCATCGGACGACCGAGCGTGCGCAGCGCGATCTGCAGACATTTGCGCAATGCGAGTTGCGTCGCGTCGTTGACCTTGTCGCTGGCGATCGACGGCATGCGCGAAATCAGCTTTTCCATCGGCGAGCCGACGATGCTGGCGAGCTTCATCGTCAGCGCCGGGCTTTCGAGCTCGTGTTTGGCGCGGCGCAGGGCCGCGAGATCGTCCGCGGAAAGCGGCGGGGCGGCGAGCATAGTGGGTTCCATGATGTCCCTGAGTGTCGGTATTTTTGAGAATCGTCGGAGGAAGCGGTCGCAATCGACGCACCCGAATTAGAACCATTCAGCATGGTATGATTCCTTATCGTTGACTCGTCAACTGTTGTTCGATCAAAAATGGCCGTGCATACCGCCGCCCACCATTCGAGTGGGCAAGTTTTACCGTTCCGGGAGTCGCTGCTGGCGATGCTCGGCGTTTCTTTCGTCTCGATGCTCGTCGCGCTCGACCAAACCGTGGTCGGCACCGCGCTACCGACGATCGTCGCGGATCTCAAGGGCTTCGAGCTGTACGCGTGGGTCGCGACGTCGTATCTGCTGACGTCGGTGATTACCGTGCCGATCTTCGGGCGCCTCGGCGACTATTACGGCCGCAAGCCGTTCGTCATTGCATCGATCATCGTGTTCACGGCGGCTTCCGTGCTCTGCGGCGCGGCCAACAACATGCTGTTCCTGGTGATCGCGCGCGGCTTGCAGGGCATCGGCGGCGGCATGCTGGTCGGCACCGCGTTCGCCTGCATTCCCGATCTCTTTCCCGATTCCGTGGTCCGGTTGCGCTGGCAGGTGCTGATGAGTACGGCGTTCGGCATCGCGAACGCCATTGGTCCGTCGCTCGGCGGCTTTCTCACGCAATACTACGGCTGGCGCTCGGTGTTCTACGTGAATCTGCCCGTCGGTTTGTTGTCGCTGTTTTTCGTGTGGCGTTATCTGCCGCATCTGCGGCATGTCGTTCACGAAGGCAAGATGCGGCTCGACTGGCCCGGCGCGTTGCTGATCGCGCTGTCGCTCGGCAGCTTGCAGATGTTCGTCGAATTGCTGCCCAAGCATGGCGTGACAGCTTCGGCGCTTGCGTTGCTCGTCGTGAGCGTGGCGTGCGCGATTGCGTTGTGGAAATGGGAAAAGCGCTTCCCCCAAGCGATTCTCCCCATCGACATGTTCCGCAACAAGAGCCTGTCCGCGCTGTTCGTGCTGGCCGTGCTCGGCGGCTTCGCGATGTTCTCGCTGCTGTTCTACGCGCCGCTGCTGTTCCAGGGCGGCTTCGGCATGACACCGAACGAGGCGGGGCTCGTGATCACGCCGCTCGTCGTGTTCATCACGATTGGCAGCATTGCGAATGGGCGCATCGTGTCGCGCGTGCCGAACCCGAACGTGATGTTGTTCATCGGCTTCGCGCTGTTCGCGGCGGCGTCGCTCGGCGTGGTGATCGCGACGCGCGCGATGCCGCACTGGCTGCTGATGCTGTTCATGACCTTCGGCGGACTCGGCCTCGGCTTCGTGCTGCCGAACCTCACCGTGTTCGCGCAGCAGACGGCGGGCCGCGAGCATCTCGGCATCGCGACGGCGCTGCTGCAGTCGCTGCGGATGATCGGCGGGATGATCGGCACGGCGCTGACGGGCACGCTCGTCACGCATATGTACGCGAGCGGCGTGCGCAGCGCGCTCGATGGCGATCAGGCGAGCCAATGGATCGCCGATCTCGGCGATCCGCAGATCCTCGTGAACCGCGACGCGCAGCACACGCTTTTGAGCGAACTCGCGAAGGCAGGGCACAATGGCGCCGTACTGCTGGAGTCGGCGCGCGAGTCGCTGGTGGGTGCGATCCATATCGGCCTGATGCTGGGCGCGCTGGTGTCGCTGTTTGCGATCTGGCAGAGCCGGCGCGTGCCGCCCGTCAAGCTGCGCAAGCAGATCGAGCCGGTCATCCACGCGGATTGACGGGAATGTAAGCGCTTTTGAATCGAAGAAAGATCATGGAAGAACAGGACCGCGTCGCTATCCTGCATCAGTTTGGACGCACGTATCGCGCGTTCATGTCGGCGTTCGAAGGGCGCGTCGGGCATCCTATGCCGCGCTGGCGCATTCTGCTCGCGTTGTACGAGCAGGCGGGCGAGTCGTCGCAGAAGAAACTGGTCGAACGCTTGCGCATCGATCCGGGCGCGCTGACGCGGCAATTGAAGTCGCTCGAAGCGATGGGCTGGATCTCGCGCAGCATGGACGAGCGCGACAACCGCATCACGAACGTGAAGCTCACGGCGCATGGCCGCGCCGCGATCGAAACGAGCCTGCCGGATCGCAACGCATTCCTGCACGACACGATGGCCGCCTTGCCCGACGATGTGCTCGAGGGTCTGTCGAGCGCGCTGACGATGCTCGAAGCGCGCATCGGTGAAGTAGCCGCCTCTGCGGCGACCGATGTGGAAGCGACGCAAACCGGGCGTTGAGCCAGCAATGAGCCAATAAAAAACGGCGCTGTGTCGTGAGAGACGCAGCGCCGTTTCGATCGAAGAAGAATCAGAAGAACGTTTCGATCACTTCCGTCACGCGATACGCCGGATCGAGCACCAGCACCTGACGCCACTTGTCGAACGTCAGGCACGGATGCGAGATGTCGAACGCAATCATGTCGCCGACTTTCAGATCGGCGCCTGCGGGAATCCGCAGATAGGCGTGCTGATCCATCAGGCCGAAAATTTCCCAGCCTTCGTCGGCGGCCACGTCGCGCGGCGCCTGCGTGCCCGGACGATAGTGCTTCGCGGGCTCCGGATAGCCCGCGTCGAATGCCGAGTCGCGCTTGCCGAGGCCGATGATCGCGCGGTCCGGTTCAGGAATGGACTGCACGTACGCCCACAGATGCAGCGCGGGCAACAGCCCTTCGCCCATGCGCTTCGCGACAGGATTGCGCTTGAAGATATCCGTCTGCGCCTTGCGATAGATGCCGACGTCGTGCGTCAGATAGCAACCCGGGCGCAGCACGATTTCGATGCGGTCCTTGCGCGACGCCTTCGAAAACTCTTCCGCGACGACGTCGTACCATGCCGAGCCCGCGCCCGACAGCACAGCCGGCGTGCGAGCGAAGCGGCCCTGGTCAGACAGTTCGAGCGTGAGCTTCACCGCGCTGCGCAGGAAGTCGCGCACTTCCTGTTCTTCCTTCAACACGCCTTCATACAGTTCGATGCCCGCGAGCTTCAACGAATCCGGGTAACGCGCGATCGCGTCGAGCACCGCATGCGTTTGCGCGTCGTCGCGCACGCCTGTACGGCCGCCAGGCACGCCGAGTTCGACCAGCACCTGCAACTGCTTCTTCACCGAGCCGAAGAACTTGCCGAGCTGCTCGACGCCTTCGACGGAATCCACCAGGCAGAAGAACTCGAAATCCGGATCGCTCAGCAGTTCCGCGATCATCAGCATGTTGCGCTTGCCGACCAGCTGGTTCGCCATCAATACGCGCGAGACGCCGCCGTGATACGCGGCGCGCACCTGATGCGCGGTGGCAAGCGTGATGCCCCACGCGCCCGTTTCGATCTGGCGGCGGAACAGTTGCGGCGCCATTGTCGTCTTGCCGTGCGGCGCGAGCTTCACGCCGTACTCGGCAACGAACGCCTGCATCCACTTCAGGTTGTGCTCGATACGGTCCGCATACAGAACGGCGGCGGGCAGGCTCACGTCTTCGTCGAGCAGATTCCATTCGAGACGCGCCGCGTCCGTCAGTTGGATGCTGGTGCCCGGCACATTGCCCAAGCCCTTGCTGTAAGGGTCGATCGTGGCTCCCTGATAGTTTGTAACTTTCATGTCATCCTGCTCCATCGGCCAGTTAAATCGAATCGAAGTTGACTTTCATATGTTACCGAAAGTACGATGTTTGATGAAATGTTATTTAGTACCACGCGTGCGGCGAGCAATGTTACCGGCGGCGCGGGGCACTTGCGAGCCATGAATTCCACCGCCGAACCCGTTGCCTTCGACATTGTCGCCCGCATTGCGGAATGCGCGCCCGAATTGCGTTCGGCCGAGCGCAAGGTCGCGGCGCTGATTCTCGACGATCTGACGGGCGCGTCGCGCGCGAGCATCGGCGCGTTGGCCGAGCGGGCGCAAGTGAGCGTCGCGACGGTCACGCGTTTTGCAAAAGCGGTTGGCTGCCGCGACGTGCGCGAGCTCAAGCTGCGGCTCGCGCAGGCGGCCGCCGTCGGTCAGCGGTTCCTGCAACCGGGTGCACAGGCCGACGCGCCTGAGCCATTGGCGACGCGTGTGTTCGACGAGTTGCAGACGGCGCTTACGCACAATCATCAGTTGCTGTGTCAGGCGCCCGTCGCGCAGGCTGCGGCGGCGATGCGCGAAGCTCGCATGATCTACGTGTTCGGCATGGGCGGCGGCTCGACGGCGCTTGCCGATGAAATGCGCTTTCGGCTCGTGCGCCTGGGGCGGCCCGTGGCGACGTATCAGGACGGCTTGTTGCAGCGCATGGTGGCATCGACGGTCTCGCGCGACACCGTCGTGATCGCGCTGTCGACGACAGGGCGCGTGCCGGAAATGGTGGACAGCTGCACGATCGCGCGCAGCTATGGCGCGACGCTGATCACGGTGACGGCGCCTGCCTCGCCGCTTGCGAAGCTGGCCGACTGGGTGATTCCCATCGTCGCTTTCGAAACCGATTTCATCTACAAGCCGTCGTCGTCGCGCTACGCGATGATGATGGCGCTCGACGTGCTCGTCACCGAACTGGCCGTGAGCCTCGGCGACGAGAGCCGTGAACTGCTGCGCCGCATGAAGCATGCGCTCGATGCGCATCGTGGCGGCGGCGATCGACAACCGCTAGGAGACTGATTCATGCACTCGCACCCCGAAGCCGCCGATACGCTGATCGTCGGCGCGCAACTGTACGACGGCACGGGCGCGCCGCCTGTCGAACGCGATGTCGCGTTGCGCAATGGAAAGATCGCCGCGATCGGCAATCTGTCGAACTGGCTGGCCGAAGAGGTGATCGAGGCGAACGGCCGCGCGCTCGCGCCCGGCTTCATCGACGTGCACACGCACGACGACACGCACGTGATCCGCTCGCCGCAAATGCTGCCGAAGATCACCCAGGGCGTGACGACGGTGATCGTCGGCAATTGCGGGATCAGCGCGTCGCCCGTGTCGCTCAAAGGCGACCCGCCCGATCCGATGAACCTGCTCGGCGCGCGCGACGCGTTTCAGTACCCCACATTCGCCGCCTATGTCGATGCCGTGAATGAAGCGAAGCCATCTGTGAATGTCGGCGCGTTGATCGGACATACGGCGCTGCGCAACAACCACATGGACCGGCTCGACCGCGCGGCGACGCGTGAGGAAATCGACGGGATGCGCGTGCAGCTCGAAGAGGCGCTCGCGAATGGCGCGCTGGGCTTGAGTTCGGGGCTCGCGTATGGCTCCGCCTTTGCCGCGCCGACGGAAGAAGTGATGGCGCTGGCTGAACCGCTCGCGGTGGCGGGCGCGTTGTACACGACGCACATGCGCACCGAGTTCGATGCGATTCTCGATGCGATGGACGAGGCGTACCGCATCGGCAAGCATGCGCGGGTGCCAGTCATCATCTCGCACCTGAAATGCGCGGGGCCGTCGAACTGGGGGCGCAGTGTTGAAGTGCTTGCGTCGCTGGAAGGCGCGCGGCAGTTTCATCCTGTCGGTTGCGACTGTTATCCGTACAACCGCAGTTCATCGACGCTCGACGTCAAGCAGGTGACGGGCGATATCGACATCACGATCACGTGGTCGACGCCGCATCCCGAGATGGCGGGCAAGATGGTGAAGGAGATCGCGGCGGAGTGGGGTGTGCCGCAGCAGGAAGCGGCGAAGCGTTTGCAGCCTGCGGGTGCCGTCTATCACAACATGTCCGAGGACGATGTGCGGCGCATCCTGTCGCATCCGGCGACGATGGTGGGCTCCGATGGTTTGCCGAACGATCCGCTGCCGCATCCGCGTTTGTGGGGCGCGTTTCCGCGTGTGCTGGGCCACTATGCGCGCGACCAGCAGCTGATTCCGCTGGAAGAGGCGATTCGCAAGATGACGAGTTTGTCGGCGCGGCGTTTTGGGTTGAAGGAGCGTGGTGAGGTGCACATCGGTTATCACGCCGATCTCGTGCTGTTCGACCCGGCGCGCGTGCGCGACGCGGCGACATTCGAGAAGCCGCAGCAGGCGGCTGACGGCATCGACGCGGTGTGGGTGAATGGCGTGCTGTCGTATCTGGATGGCAAGCCGACGGACGAGCGCGCGGGGAAGTTTGTGGCGCGTGGGGCGACGGCGGCGTCGCGGGCCGAGCATACGCAGGGCTTTTGAATTTTTGCGTTCGCATTGGGTGCGGACGCGCTTACGTTACAGGAGTTGAACGATGAAGCGTTATGGCGTTGAAGGTGGCAAAGGCACGGGCGGTCAGGTGATGCCGTTTGCGCGTGCGGTCGAGGCGGACGGCTGGCTGTTCGTGTCGGGGCAGACGCCGATGGAGAACGGCGAAGTGATCAATGGCGGGATTGTCGAGCAGTCGCACAAGACCATTCAGAACGTGCTGGCGATTTTGACCGAGGCCGGGTATGGGCCTGAGCACGTCGTGCGGTGTGGGGTGTGGCTCGATGATCCGCGGGATTTTGCTTCCTTTAACAAGGTGTTCAAGGAGTACTTTGGGGCGAATCCGCCTGCGCGGGCATGTGTTGTGTCGTCGATGGTGATCGATTGTAAGGTTGAGGTTGACTGCGTCGCTTATAAGAAGTCTGCGGGTTGAGGTTTTTTGGTTTGGTTTGGTTTTGTTTGGTTTGCTTGTGCTTTTGCTTTTGCTGGCATCCGCGATTTGCTTTTTCGCTGGCATCCGCGATGCGTTAGCTCGCTTCAAGCGTCGCCCCTGTGCGGGGCGG